>NZ_CDRJTB010000011.1:0-123584 GCF_976954365.1 Paenibacillus sp. Marseille-Q9583 | reverse complement strand
TTCTACTGAACAGCGCTTTTTGCTCCATATGAAATCGACCTTATTATTCTAGTTCGGCGGGCTTAACAATGGTTGTACCTTTGTTATTCTTGGAATACTTAGCTTCGATTTTCGTGTTGTATGTATCCTTTTCTCCATCACTTATCAGCACATAACTCAGATCGACTGTCAGCTTTTCCGTCTGCCAGGTCTTAGTATTGACGAATAATTTCCACGTTACGCTTTTGGGTTGAACTGTCTCACCATCCCAGAGGTTCTCCTGGTCATAGAGTTTGATTATTCCCTTAGCTGCTGTCGGATCGGTTACCGTGAACTGCAGGACGGTCTGAGCACCGGCAGTGCTGACTTTCATAGATTTTTTATAATTCTTTACCGAATCAAGCATGGAAACAGGATCGTATTGACCTTTGGAGTAAAAAGAATCCCACTCCATCTTCTCCAGTCCAATCCAATACTGCGCATCAGGATCGATTGGCTCACCGTCATCGTCGTAACCTTCATCTTCAGATTCATCGATCAGTTCACTTCCGTCTACAAGATAGTAAAACTCCTTGTCATTGGCATATAGACTGTACGATGTTTCTAAAAGACTACTATCAACGGTGCCAGCTGCAGCAAAATTCGGCAGTCGATTAATATCCAGCTTCAGTGTGTTAGTGTTGCTGATACGTACCCCACCGCTCTGAATATCCTGTTTTTTGATCACATCTAAGTGAAAATTCTTTATTGCTTTAGAGGCTGCCGTTACTTTGCTAATCATTTGATCCGCGGTTACTGCTGTTGTGGTAGCTGCAGACACGACTTCAGGATTAGACATCCATCCGATCGTTCCGGACAGCAATAAAGCACCTACTGCCAAACTAGTGCCTATTGTTTTGAAAAAACTGTTCATGTACTTCCCCTTTCGGCCCCTTGCGATAATGTAACGCCGTATAGGTCGAAATAATAAAAGAGCTCAAAATTGATTACATATTCTTAGAGCTATCCTTTATGCTTCATAAGACATCCCTATGGCGGCCTGGCGATCATTTCCTTCTGTAGAAAAGGCTTTAGACCCATGGCTTTGTGTCATCATCTTTCGATGATTTTACCTTTAACGCGGACATTCAATTAGTTTTAATTAGCTTACGGACGCCTGTCCCACCGCTAATTTTACCATGGTTATAATTACCTGTAAACGACTTATCTTCCATTCAAATTCGCTATGATACTCAGAAGAAATACTATAATCAAAATGAAAAATGAACGATTACATACGCTTATAAGTCTTATTAATGAGAACAGCAAGACAGGGGGTGCAGCAAAATGAGTGAACAAGAAATTTTCGAGCTCTATAAAGAACAGGTATATTATTTTTGTTACTACTTAATGAAAAATCAGGCAGATGCGGAGGATATTTGCCAAGAGGTATTTGTAAAAGTTATCTTAGCGGATAAGTCTAGGGTAAGAAACTTGAAATCTTGGATTTTAAGAATTGCTTCGAATGAGTGCAACAGTGTGATTAAGAGGCGTAAAACGGGGTGGATGAAAGAAGTACGTAATTATTTACTATCCAGGTCTGAGGAATCAAACCCTGTAGAAAAACGTTTGGATCGACAGGAAACTAAAAAAGAATTACAAGGGTTATACAGTCAGCTTCCCGACAAAATCAGAATGGTAGTAGTCCTTCGTTTTATCAACGAATTGACTGTACCCGAGATCTCTAAAGTTATGAGCATACCCGAAGGAACTGTAAAATCCAGACTGAATAAGTGACTTAAAATACTAAATAGTATGGGTGGAACCCAACTAAAGGAGCTGAGTAGTAATGAGTCTGTATATTGAAAAAGATAAACATATTCCCCGACCGGATTATGATTTGATGTGGACTGCCATAGAACAAGAAGCCTATAAACGTCAAAGAAATCTGAATGCGTCCCAGAATACTCCTAGGTCTAATAAAAAGGTTGTTCCAATCAGCATCGTCTTCTCTTGCCTCTTTCTTGTGGCCATTCCTGTATTCGCTAGTATGACGATTAATTGGGATAAAATTGGTGGTCGGAGTGTGAACAATGCATTAAATAACGGCATCGGTCAACAGTATAATCTTCAAGCTTCCAGTTCAGGAGTAACAATGAATTTGAACGGTGTTGTAACTGACGGAGAAAAAATGAAAATGCTGTTATCACTTGATACTAAATCTGATCTATCCCAATATACTGGATTTGCTACAGAGGAAAACATCATGACTAGTGAATCAGGTGCCAAGGCAAAGGTATACGGTTATTTAGAATACGATCCTGAAAGCCAGAAACTCATTGGAGTATATGAGACACCTGATACATTAAAGGATGATAAAAAGGACTACAAGTTTGAAGCACGGAATCTCATTTTTTACCGTGATCAGAATATTCCCTTACAATCTAATCATCAAGCAGGGGATACAATCGATACTGGAGTTAAGCAATATCCAAGCATTCAAATCGAATCCGTTCGACATGTTTCCAATCAAACCATTATCCGTTACAAAGTCGCTGCATCACCATCTGACTTAGGACGGGGTAACCCACATTTGGTAGTTAGTACTGGTGGTCAAGAGAAGGAGGCAATTCCTACCATCATGCCTAACGAAGGATCGGATTTATTTATTGAACAGGTTTTCAATATAACTGAATCAGATTGGAAGGAAGCTAGTCTTCAATTTGGTTACATTAAAGAAGCGAAACGATTTTCAGGTACGTGGAAGTTCGATTTTAAAGCAGATGGACAAAAAGCAAGTGAGGCGATTTACACTAAGAAACTGTATAACAGTTCTGAATTTCAAGAAAAGACCGGTATAACCTTGGATCAGCTAGTGGTTACCCCTTTGGATATCCAAATTCTAATAGATGAAAATGATTCACTAAAAAAAGGAATTGTCCACTATAATACCGCTCAGTTGGTTATAGGTGATAAAACAATCACTGGGGGTTGGAATTTGAAAGGAGATCATTCCGAAAGCTACCAGCATTTATTTCAGTTCGAATCTCCGGAATGGTATAACGACTGGTCCGATGTTCCAATGAAACTTATATTAAAGGATGCTGTGATTGAGAAACGTGATACCACTAAGAATTGGATCACCATAAACAAACCTAAAGAAGACAAACAGTTCACTTCAATTGATGTCGATGGATTAAAGATTGAATTCATGTACTATGCTGAGGGCGAAAATTTAATTGTTGAATCATCTTCCAAATCTCCTGGCTTCAAAAGCGTTAACCAAACTACGTTACGGATTAACGGCAAAGAAGTGGTGCCTGAAATTACACCTAAGGGCATGATATCTACAGGAACTAATATTGATAGCTACAAAGATATTCCTTTCGACGAAAAAATCGAACTGAACCCTGGTATCTATAAATATAGCGATCCTAGCCGGAACGAGGAAATAAAACTTTAATACAGGAAGTTAATTTATTGTCCCGCCCTTTCTTGTTAATCTTAAGGGCGGGTTATTTTTGGATAGAATCAATTCTGTTATGTATCTCTTTTATTTCCTTCATAACAAAAAAAGCATAGAACGGACTCAAGTCCGCTTTATGCTTTCCATTATTAGGATAAACAATATTTAACCAGCGCATCACGCACACCATGCTCATTGTTCGAACCTGTAACAGCATTCGCAGCCGCTTTTACCTCTACAGGAGAATTATCCATCGCCACGCCCATCCCCGCATAGGTAAGAATAGAAATATCATTAAAATAATTACCGATTGAGAGGACTTCTTCTTGCGGAATTCCCAGCTTCACAGCGAGATTTCTTAATGCGTTGCCCTTAGAAGATTCGGGATGCATCAAATCAACGAAAAATTCACCACTCCGCAAAATATTGTACTCAGGAGCCCAAGTACGCCATTCACGTTCAGCTTCATCAAGGATTTCTGGCTGTGTAAATACAGTAAACTTAACAACCGGTTCACGGAAATCTTCCCAGGCTGGTAGCGTCGCTGGCACAATACGGAAGTGCTCATACATATAATTAGCTTCTTTAGTCAGATTCTCTACATTATCAACATACATATCAAAAGCAGTATTCACATCATAATGAATATTGTACTTACGGCAATAGTCAATATAGGGGTCAAGACCACGTGCATCCATACCATATTGGTGCAGCACTTCTCGATCTTCCACTCGTACCGTCGCTGCTCCATTGTGACCAAGCACGTAACCAGTCAGCCCCATTTCCTCCATGAAAGGAATCGAGTTCTGTGGACTGCGTCCCGTACACAATACGATTTGACCGCCAAGACGTGTAACCTCAGCAATAGCTTCCTTATTCTCAGAGCTTAAGTGGTGATCATCATTTAATAGCGTACCGTCCACATCTAGTGCAATCAGTTTGTATCTCATACTCCACCATCCTTGTCTTTCTTTTTCTATATTATCCTTGAGATGATTCTGCGCCTAAGAGTGCCAGTTCCTCTAACGTCAGTTCCCGACAAGCTCCAAGCGGCAGACTTTCATCCAGCTTCAATTCTCCCATAGATACACGTTTCAGAAAAGTGACTTTTTTGCCTACCGCCTGAAACATACGCTTCACCTGATGAAATTTCCCCTCAGTGATGATAAGTGAAATATGGGAAATCACTTTGCTGCCGCGCTCTCTTCCAAGAATGGTTAAATGTGCAGGTAAAGTAACGTAGCCATCTTCCAACTCCACCCCTGCTGCAAAAGCCGCGACATCATCCGCGTCTACATCGCCCTCGATGGTTGCCTCGTACGTTTTCGGGACATGCTTACGTGGCGACAGCAATTCATGGGCAAGCTTCCCATCATTAGTGATCAGCAGCAGTCCCACAGTATCCTTATCTAGCCTTCCTACAGGAAACGGTTCAAACTGTGCATACTCATGCTTTAAAAGATCTAAAACTGTCCGATCCCGCTTGTCCTCCGTAGCTGACAGGACACCCGGGGGTTTGTTCATCATAAGATATATGAATTCACGGTAGGTAACTACCTCTCCGCCTACCTCTATTTTATCGGCATAAGGATCCACATGGTACCCACTATCTTTTACCACTGTCCCATTCACCAATATTAAGCCTTGTTTAGCTTGTTTACGGATATCACTGCGCGAACCTACTCCAATATGGGACAACACTTTATCTAATCGTTGTTTTTTGGCGGGCTTACCTGATTGGCTCATTGTTACATCCACCTCCAGCCTGCGGGATATTCGTTCTTGAGTATGCCATCCTGCCACTTACCCCAGCCTGCGCTGTAGCCATCAATGCAGACCAGAACGTATCCCTTTTGGGCACTTCCTATTCTAATAGAGAGACGTTCTTGAGAAATCGACAACGTCTCTCCTTTAAGATAGGAAATAGCTTCATGATTCGTACTGGAGAGTGAGACACTTCGGCAGCTTTCTTCCGGATGCAAAGCTGTAGCCATTGGATGCCCTGGAATAAATCTTCCGTTACGGATTTGTCCTACATACCATCCCGGACGAATCGTCTTTAATCCATTTAGTCTTTCCTTAGGAAGTGGAGAAATGTACAGATGGTCACCGAACAGAACCGGATATCCTTGCGGTTCCCAACCAAGCTGATCTCGCACAAAATTTCCATACGCAGTCAAAGCTTGCTCGTCACCTGAAACTTGCCGACCACGGTCAGCGCCACCAGTAGGTTTGTGAGAGGGTTTCCCTTCTTTCCCCCGTCTTCCTTCTGATTTATTGGATAATTTAACGTGTGCTGCACTTTTTGGAGTAGTAGTTCTTTCTCTTGCAGATTCGTTTAACTTGACCTCTAAGTGATCACGTTCCTCCATTGAGCGCTTAGTTCCCCCATGTTGCAATACAGCCATGAAATGTCCTTCGCCTTTCACCTTATGCGGCCACAGTCTTGCTGTACCTGAGAGTTCTCCGAAGCCAGGAGCGAATGAGCCTGTACCTCCTACCGTTACCACTGAGAACTGTGGATGTTCAGAAATAAACTCCGCTATAATTTCCTCATTTTCTTCTGTAGCAAAGGTACAGGTGGAATAGACAAGTGTACCTCCCGGTGCCAATGCTGTTGCAGCAGAACGTAAAATATCCCGCTGCATGGAAGCATATTTGGCAGGTGTACCTGAATCCCACTGCTTCACCATGTCTTCATCTTTACGGAACATCCCTTCACCAGAGCAGGGAGCATCAATCAAGATCTTGTCAAAAAAAAGCGGGAATGCAGCCGCGATATGATCTGGACTTTCGTTCAGTACAATACCATTACGAACCCCATACAGCTCCAGATTTTTGGCTAGAGCTTTAGTCCGTTCTGCATGAAGATCATTACTAACCAGCAATCCTTCACCTAACAGCTTGGCTGAAATCTGTGTAGATTTCCCCCCAGGGGCGGCACATAAATCAAGTACACGATCACCTGGTTCAATATTAAGCAATTCCACAGGTGCCATCGCACTCGGCTCTTGAATGTAATATAAACCTGCGTGGTAGTGAGGATGTTTACCAGGTCTAGCCCCATTCTCTGTATAAAATCCTGTCGGACACCAAGGAATAGGTTCCAGTCCTAAAGTAGAAAGAGCCTTTAAGCTCTCCACGGAAATCTTCAAGGTGTTAACACGGACGCCTCCGTATGGGGTTTCCTTATAAGAATCCGCAAATTGATTATAATCTGTTCCCAGCATGTCCATCATACGCTCGCTGAAAGAACTGGGCAATTGTGCCGCCATGATGCCGTCCTCCTGATAGTATTGCAAAAATTTAGGTGTTTAAAGATTCAAGGAACACCCCTACGGGTGTCCCTTATACAATACTCATATATAGAGGATCTTTTACTTACGATGAAAGGATGTCGGTCTCTGAGGACCACGTCGTTGAGGGTTATTCGGTGTGATAGCTACAGTTGCATTCTCCACTTGGTCCGCTAGACTCGGATCAACAATCTCTATGGTCAGATCGTAATAAGAAAATGGCCGCTCATCATATGATGCTAAGCGCCGAACATAATCTTTCACTTCCTCCACGAGTTTCGCCAGATTGATGCCGAGTGTCGCTGCTGGATATTCTTCCAGTTTGGCAGAAGCACCACTCAGCATAATAGCTGCACCGCGCACATTCTGATTACGAAAATGGTATAACCCTACCGCTACTTGAAGAAGCGCTTTGTACAAAGGATCTCGTTCCTGGGCAAGCCACAGTTCTTCGAGTACCTCGTGACATTCGAAATAATCCCTGTCACGATTAAAGTACACTAGGTATTCCAAGTACAATGGTTCATAAGCCATCCGGCAAACTATCCTTTTTAGCTGCGGAAAGAAGTCCCCGCACATGATCTAGAAGTTCCTTCATCGCTTCCATATCCTGAACCTGCCATATTTCGTTAAAGCGAGCCTGCGTATCTATAGCCTCATTCACCAAGTGATAGAAATACAATTGATGAATGGCCTTGAGAATCTGAGTGGTCATATTCGAGTTTTCCTCGAATGTCTTCTGCGCTTCCAGAATCTCTTCCCGAATACTGGACATTTCACTGTCGAGGATCGATGCTGCTTCAGCTGCCGTCTTTAGTCGAACACGCATTTCATCGGGTAGACTCTCCCGATATTTATAGTTCAGGGAATGCTCTATGGTAGCCCAGAAATTCATAGCTAACGTACGAATTTGGATCTCCGCGAGCACAATTTTCTGGCCAAGCGCTGTTTGCACAGGATATTTAATAATCATATGGAAGCTGCGGTAGCCGCTCTCTTTATAATTAGTGATGTAATCCTTCTCATAGAGTACTTCAAGATCCTTACGGGCCCGGATATATTCGGCCACTCTGCGGATATCCTCCACGAATTGGCACATGATCCGAATTCCTGCAATGTCTTCAATCCCCGTCTCCAGATCTTCCATCTTCACATTCAGCCGTTTAGCCTTTTCCAGAATGCTTGACAGCCGCTTTACACGCCCCGTTACGAATTCTATTGGCGTGTATTCCTCTCTTTTCTTCAACTCCGAACGCATTGTTTTGAATTTAACTTTCAATTCTTCCACAGTCTGTTCATATGGAAGTAAAAAAGTTCCCCAGTCCCTGCCGTCCATCGCCTTCGTCCTCCTGTCCTTTCGTCTCCTTCAGTGATGATCAGCGCCCACTGCTTCAGAGATATGACTGAATCCATCCCGCCGTAAAAGCTGCCGTAATCCGGCATGCAATTTGCGGTTAATCTCCGGTCCTTCGTAGATAAGAGCTGTATAAATTTCGACCAGACTTGCACCTGCTCTTATCTTGTCATACGCATCCTGACTGGTGAAAATACCGCCTGATCCTATAATCGGCATTTTCCCTTCCGTCTGGCGATAAATACTGCGAATGATCTCCGTTGAGCGGTCGCGTAGCGGCTTGCCGCTTAAGCCCCCCGTCTCATTAGCCTTTTCATGACTAAGTCCATCACGGTTCAATGTAGTATTCGTAGCAATAATACCATCCATACCAGTTTCTGTCAGCGTCTGAACCATATACTCCAGCTCCGTGTCACTTACGTCTGGTGCTATCTTAACCAACAAGCTTCTGGTAATACCGGTAGCTTTACGCTGAATCTCCATTTCTTCCTTCACCTGAGCTAGCAGGAACGACAATTCACTGCCATGCTGGAGACTGCGCAGACCGGGTGTGTTCGGCGAGCTGATATTGACCACAAAAAAATCACCGTACGGATAAAGCGTACGGATGCACTGACGATAGTCTTCATGAGCCGCTTCATTACTAGTTATCTTATTCCGTCCAATATTAACTGCTATTGGAATTCTCCGATTCTTTAATTTCTTCAGACGCTGTGCCATAGCATCAGCCCCTTCATTATTGAAGCCCATTCGATTAATCAGCGCTTCATCCGAAGGAAGACGGAACAAACGAGGGCTATCATTACCCGGTTGACCCTTAGGGGTAACCGTGCCCACTTCCATAAATCCAAACCCGATCGAAGAGAATCCGACTACGGCTTCGGCATTTTTATCTAAACCTGCAGCAAGTCCAACTGGTGTCGGGAAATGCGTTCCGAACAGATCAACCGCTAAATCCGCCGTTTCAGGAACTCCGTACATTAAACGTAGCGCCGCGCTTCCACCCGGCACTGATGACGATTTATCCAATCCACCTATGACGAGATGGTGAGCCTTCTCGGGATCAATCTTGAAAAAAATTGGTTTACCAAAATTACGATACAACACCGTTCTCGCTCCTTAAGGGGTACTTCACAAATCCACGTGTCTACCCGTTTCTGTAGGTTTCTTCTTAATTTTAGCCTTTTCTTGAACAAAAGAAAAGTATTTTACAGTCCGAGTATGTTGAGTACATAACGCAGAGTATAGTAATTTTCTTGTAAACGCATTACAATATAGGTGTAATCAGCGATTAAGAGAGAAAGAAGGTATGCCCAGTATGTCTACTAAACGTAAACCACCAACTTTGCAGCAAAAGAAAGAAGAAGTTAACCGTAAAGCGCTAATGTGGATCGGCGTCAGTTTAACTTTACTAATTCTTCTAATCATCGTTCTGTTTATCGTTGCAGGAAACTAATTCAGCCAGTGGTATACTTTGTGGGGGTTGGTCTGATCATGCTTAGCAGTAGAGCTGAAGCGTTTAGCCGGCACAAGCTGCTTTTCAGGCAGAACCCCTCTACTAATCACTACTATTGTACCTTTAGGAATCAGCGCGAAGAGCTCCTCTACATCTTCTCGGCCCATTCGAATACATCCAAGGGATTCATCCTTACCAACACTGTCAGGCTCATTCGTACCGTGAATAGCATAATTACTGTCCGAAAGCTGAAGCCCTCTGCTACCGAAATCCCCATCATCTCGACCATTTGGATTGACTACTTTATCTGTAATCACGAAGTTGCCCTCCGGTGTCTTATCTCCGCCAAGTCCTACCGCATAGTTTCGTAGAATAATAGAACCGCTGACTACCGCCAATCGGTGATTTTGTTTATCCACAACGACCCTTAGCGGCTGATCAAAAAAAGGAACGTCACTCGTAACACTTCCACTCACACTTAATGCTGTCGGTATACGCCTCACACCATCGTTAGATGAGCTTGAAGGCTCCGCTATGTCTTCTGTTCCCGGTGCCATCTTGTTCTTAGCCACCGCTTTAAGAGGGCTGAATTCCCGCTTCATGACGGTTGTCGTCCCACCTATCCAGTTCTCAGGAAAAGATCCCGTCAAATCCGCTAATGTATCTGGAAGCTTCCCTTTAGCATCTTGATAAGCCTGGATTGCACTCCATAGTGTGGCAAGTTCCTCTTGGTCACCCTGCCATTCAACTCCATCCTTGGCGAGTTGCCCTTGCTCTGGCGGCTCACATGCACATGCCTTAGGATCATAAGACTGATACACCATCCGTCCCTTTCCATTCTTTTGCAGTGTGAAATTTAGCGGAAGCTTCTCTTTCCAGAACAGCCACTTTCCCTCTCGCTCCATCCCTAACGCAGCAGCTTCAAAAGGTTCTTTTCGCATTAGCATTTTCGCCATTAACTTCCCTTGCGAAGCCGCAGCTGCATTCTCTTGCGCTGTATACATCACTTTTTTCGCCTCAACAACAGGCTCTTGGACGGAGTCTTTTGGATCTGGCAGATCTTTGGCTTCTGAAGCTGCCGTGTCTTGAAGGACTTCTTGTTCTCCTGTAACACCAATACCCGGAGCCACTGCTGAAGGTACCATTAACAGTATAAGAAACATTAACGCCAGTGATATGTATCTCAATCTTTGTTGGCCGCGCTCACGCTGGCGACTCGCTTGCAGCAATCCATCTTCGTATTCGCGCAGCATTTCAGCAGGTACCTTACTGTGCTCGAATGCCTCATACACTTCACCAGCCTGATTGAAGCAATAGTTAGCTTTTCCATGTTGACCGTTCTTATTGTATTCCTTCCCCAGCAAGTACCATGCCATTTTGTTATCTGGGTGCATCTGTACATATGCTTTGAGGTGCTGTGAGTTCTTCATCGGAACCTCCGAGAGTTTATAATTCCTACCTTTATTAATATCGGTCAGACATAGCAAAAAAGACATCCCTAGCCGAACAAAATGTTCGCAGAAGATGTCTTTATCTGGTGTCGCACGTTACTCTTTATCGAGTAATTAACCTTCTTTGTTAAAAGGTTCGTCCGCAATTTTAATGGAGTCGGTTGGGCAACCATCACAGGAATCTTGGAGATCATCAAACAAATCGTCCGGAATCGCTGTCACACCGCAGTTTCTGTCATTTTCGTAAATAACTTCTGCCAAACCTTCATCATCGTAATCAAAAATATCAGGAGCCGTTGCGCCACATGCACCACAAGCGATACAAGTGTCTTTTTCGACCCAAGTGTACTTAGCCATTTTTTTCTCTGCCTCCCGTTAAGCAATGCTGCGCTGTTGAACCAGCGTCTTATTTTTCTCATATTAATATAAAAAGAATACAATTTCAATTGATTTTCAATACGTTTGCATTTCTGACGCATTCTATAGTATCAATTTCGACACGTTTTATCAATCTTTATCTGACTCAACAGACAACAGATTATCCTTTTGCAGTGAGGTGCCTCGTTCCTTATGATTACGGAGCCTTGCAGAATGGGTGTCACTTAACATCCCAGCGGTCAAAACTGCATTTTCACCAAACTTATTGCGAAGCATATCCATAGCCTTGGTCAGTGACTCTTTCTTAGGCTGCTGTTCGTAATCGAACAAATCCAGCTGAATTGCAGAATCCTCTTTAGCGATCAATCCATGCAAGGTCACACCAAGCAGTCGAACTGGCTTCTCACCATTCCAATGCCGAACATAAAGATCACAGACAGACTTGTAGATATCTTCTCCACTCTCTGAAGGCACCTCAAGCTGCCGCGAACGAGTAATGGTTTTCATATCCGGTGTCCGAATGGTAAGCTGCACACCTGAAGCCACAAGCCCTTGCTTTCGCAAGCGCCGCGCTACCTGATCACTTAGATTCAGCAAAATGGGGCGTACCTCAGCAAGGCCAATAACATCCCGCGGCAGTGTAGTGGTGTGTCCGATCGACTTACTTTGCTCTCGCTCAGGATTTACTATCCCATGATCGATGCCGTTCCCTGCACGCTTTAGCCATGAGCCCATAACTCCAAAATTCTCAACCAGCATTTTCTCATCAGACGCCGCTAATTGACCAATGCTGTAAATTCCCAGCTTACGGAGCTTCTCTGCCGTTTTTCCACCGATACCGAACATTTCATTACATGGCTTATCCCATAAAATCTTAGGTACATCCCGCAGCCGCAGCACCGAAATACCATTTGGCTTTTTTAAATCCGAAGCCATCTTCGCCAGGAGCTTATTTGGAGCAATACCAATGGAGCATGGCAAGCCCAATTCTTCCATTATACGGCGCTGAATAGTTTCCGCAATTTCCATAGGCGTACCGAATTGCCTGGAGCCAGTTATATCTAAGTAACATTCATCTATCGATACTGCTTCCAGTAATGGTGTATAGCTATAAGCAATCTGCATAAACGCATTAGAATATTTGCGGTATAAATGGAAGTCCGGCTTAATAACGATAAGCGATGGACAAATACGAAGCGCCTTCTGAACCTGCATACCCGTCGAGATCCCCAATCTGCGGGCGACATACGAACAAGTAACAATAATCCCTTTCCGTAATTCAACGCTACCCGCAACCGCAGTAGCCTTACCTCTGAATTGGTCAGGATCCTCTGCCTCATGTACCGAGCAATAAAAAGCATTCATATCCACATGCAGGATAACCCTGCCACTCGTTGGATAATACTGATCAACATTCTGCACAATATCTACCTTCTTATCCTCAGGGTCTCTATTGTCCAATTTAGAATACCTCTCCGCTGCGGTTAGGTCAACTTAAGAGGCTGTAAAGTTCTTTGTTACATTCCCGCGTAAAAATGCTATAATGTATAAATTCATTTCCCTTGCCAATGCTTCCGATGTGAGTTTTGCACGAAGTGAATCCGGAAGACGAAGCTTACAAAACTTTTAGGAGGACACTCATGTCTAAGTCCATCTCCATCTTCGATACTACATTACGCGACGGCACCCAAGGTGAAGGCATCAGTCTGTCGGCTGACGACAAGCTGAAGATTGCCAAGAAGCTCGATGATCTGGGTGTGCACTATATTGAAGGTGGCATCCCGGGAAGCAACAATAAAGACATTGAATTTTTTAAAAGAGTCAAGGAACTTCATCTGAACGCCAAAATCACAGCGTTCGGCAGCACACGGCGGAAGAATTCCTTGGCCGAAAACGATGACAATTTAAAACGTATGATTGATGCAGGAGTTCCTGCTGCCACACTCGTCGGAAAATCTTGGGATTTCCATGTACACACAGCATTACAGACTACGCTTGAGGAGAATCTCGCCATGATTGGCGACTCCATATCCTACTTGAAACGCAAAGGCCTTGAAGTGATTTTTGATGCCGAGCATTTCTTTGATGGATACAAGAACAATCCTGAATATGCAACAGCCGTTCTGTCCAAAGCCCGGGAAGCCGGAGCAGATTGGCTTGTAATGTGCGATACCAATGGTGGAACATTGCCTTTTGAAATTCATGAGATTGTTACCGCTCTGGCTGGGCAGTTACCTGGAGCAAATCTCGGAATTCACACTCACAATGACTGTGAGCTGGCGGTAGCTAATACACTTAGCGCCATCGGTGCTGGAGCACGGCAAGTTCAAGGTACCATTAATGGTTACGGAGAACGATGCGGCAATGCCAACCTATGTTCCATCATCCCTACCCTTCAGCTCAAAATGGGATACCACTGTATTCCTGGTGATTCTTTACCGCAGCTTACGAACACAGCACGCTATATTAGTGAAGTTGCCAATGTTAATCTGCCTGTAAATCAACCTTATGTCGGAAATGCAGCTTTCGCACACAAAGGTGGAATCCATGTCTCCGCTATCATGCGTGATTCACGGACCTATGAGCACATCGCTCCTGAGCTTGTCGGGAATAAACAACGTGTGCTGGTCTCTGAACTGGCTGGACAGAGCAATGTGCTCTCCAAGGCGCAAGATATGGGTTTGAATTTGGATCCAAGCAGCGAGCAAGCTCGCCGGGTGATCGAGAAGATCAAATCGATGGAGCATCAGGGGTATCAATTCGAAGGTGCCGATGCCTCGCTGGAGCTGTTACTTCGGGAGGCTACTGGCGAGATGAACGAAACCTTTACCTTTGAATCCTTCAAAATGTTAGTCGAAAAAACCGCAGAGCATCCAGTTGTATCTGAAGCCTTCGTTAAACTGAAGGTTGGCAATGAGAACCTTTATACCGCTGCTGAAGGTAACGGTCCAGTCAATGCACTCGACAACGCTCTTCGTAAAGCGCTGCAAACCTACTTCCCGCAATTGAAGGAAATGCATCTATCCGACTATAAAGTCCGTGTTATAGATGAACAGGATCAGACTGCTGCGAAAGTACGGGTATTGATTGAATCCAAGAACTTCACAGACACTTGGAGTACGGTAGGCGTCTCCAGTAACGTTATTGAAGCCAGCTGGGAAGCGCTTGTTGACAGTATGCGCTACGCACTTCTGAATCAACTTTCGCTGGAAAATGAACAGTCTGGAAGCACTGAACCTAGAGGCCTGGTAAATCATTAATTCATACCTTTCATAAGCATTCATATGACGAAGAACCCCCTTCAACAGTTTAACTGTAATGAAGGGGGCCTTTTATAATTCTTTGGTGTAGATCCTTTATGATTCGGTAAGCTTGATAATTTTTTTCTCCAGCTCTTCCGGACTAAGAATGCCCAGAATAATCTCTGAGATTACTCCATTCTTGTCAATAAGCACGTTGGTAGGAAATACTGCCCCGTTATATTTGCTGTACACCTCATCTTTCACATCAAACATAACCGGGAACACAATACCGTATTTCTTAATAAAACGTTCTGCATTGGGTTTATAATCCTGACTACTCACATTAATACCGTAAATATCTAGAACATCCTTATACTTAGTGGCCATGGCGTTAAGCTCCGGAGCTTCCTCCTTGCAGGGATCACACCATGAAGCCCAGAAATTAACGAGGACTGCCTTCTCTCGCGGCCCATCAACTACATATGTAGTCCCATCCGTTCCTTGGAGTGAAAATGAGGGAGCGAGCAGTCCAGCCTTAGGTCCTATTTTCATTGGCGGCTCATCTTGTTGTCCAAAAACAGCGGTAGCCTTCGGCTCACGATTATGCCACACCGCAAACACAGCTACACATACAATAAGAATCACTATCGTGATATTCAATTTATTTACTGCTTTCATAGGGATCTGTTCCTTTTCGAATGGAATAGTTTTCTACTATTGTACCCTCATTAACTTCAATTTCAAACCATCCATTTTTTAGACAAAAAGAAAATAAAAAGAGGGTTTCGTCAGCGACGAAACCCTAATGAAGAGAGAGGGGTGAACAAATGGCAGCATTACAGGGAAATGTCCAGCCTATAAGACTGAAATATTCCGTACAGCAAGCACTGGGGAAGCACTTGCTGTCCAGTTACCCGCATGAAGCATGCGGTGTCCTGCTGGGTGCTGCCGCAGCGGGTGGCATGCTCATCGATACTTACGTACCTATGCGCAACGTAGCGCCAGACCCGCTGCACACATTTATTCCCCACCCTGAAGAGTGGATTCATGTTCTTTACAATGAGCCGACACTCATCGGTTTATTTCATTCCCACCCAAATTCAGAACCTGTACCTTCGGTTGCCGATTATAAAGGATTAGCAGCACTAGGACCTGAATTTAAGGTCTACCTTATTGGTTCTCCCAGAACTGAAGATGGCTGTTCTCCATTTCTGAACGGTTTTTATATTGAGCGGTATTCAAATGAACAAGGAGCATCTTTCCCTTTCCCTGAACTATCTCAAGCTCCGCTTCACGTTCTACTTAAATAAGCATATAAATCACCTAAGGTATCTACTTGGCCCCGCTCCGAAATTTCGCGAAGATAAGCCACCCACAGCCGGGCTGTCATTTTGGCATCCTCTAATGCATTGTGACGTCCATGAATCGGAATTTCATGGACAAATAACAGTTCATCGAGCGTATAGTTATTTCGCTGCGGCTCGAGCCAACGTGCAAGCATCATCGTGTCCAGCACCCGGTGCGTAAGCTGAACTTTAGAAGTTCTCCATAGCGCGGCATTGAGAAAAGCTTTATCATGCGAGCTTGCATGTGCCACTAGCACATTTTGCCCCACAAAGGACATGAAATTATGAAGGCCATCAATTAAGGAAGGGGCGGACCCAGTCATCTCTTCCGTTATCCCTGTTAACCTCGTAATATCTTCTGGAATTGCCGTCTGACAATTCACCAAGGTGTAAAAGCATTCATCTTCCTTAATTTCCTCTCCAACCACCTTAATAGCACCAAACGACATAATTTCATCTCCATGCTGATGAGAAAATCCCGTCGTCTCTAAATCAAATATAACCGTCTCCAGTTCAGACAGCGGAGTACGAAGCACCTCAGGACGACGCTTCTCACGCATGAGAGATCGGATATAGGCCATTTGCTGCGCAGTCTGATGAGCAGTTTCTCCCCCTCTCATCGAAGCGATTGCCGACGGCATTCCACCTTGTCTCAGGTTGTTCCAGAATCCTCCATTCTTGCTTGGCTCCCTCATGTTCGCCACCTTTCCGCTGAGCGGAGCTGACGCTGCAACGCCCGATGAAGACGTCTAACAAGCAGCAGACTTTCACGCAGCTCAGACAATAGCTGCTTATTCTTCAGTTCACTCTCAGCAATATAATCACTGCTGATTAACAAACCATTCTGGACACTAAATGGCGTGTTCACTCGCATCCGCATCGCCAACAAGAAAGCCCGCCGAATATCATCCAGATGTTGATATTTGTGAAGTCTTTCAAGCTCTTCAATTCGCTCTAAGGTCGAGCTAGCTCTAATATGATGCAATAACGATAAGCGTCTAACAATGTTCACTACCGGGATATAGACTCCATACTTAATGTCAAATCCACCTGCATAATCCCCAAAGCGCTCTGTTAACACCTGTCCCAGCAGATTTAAAGTCGCTTTATGGCGGACAGTATTGCGAAGAACAGCCACAGACAACTCCTCATTGTCAATAAAACCCTCATAGAAAGCCTCTTGCCACAATGCTGATAACTCCGTACTTCCCGCAACATGGCGCATATCTGAAGAAATGATAAGATACCGAATTGGCTCCCATTCCAACTGGGTTCTCCATTCCTTCAGCTGCTCCTTCCATTCCGATAACGTCTTCCTCCACGTCCCTTGGGAGCACATTACCTTGCCTGCACATTTCTCATATCCCACTTCTTCAAGCAGATCGGACAACATCATTCCAAAAAATTCAAAGTATCTATTCTTCTCCCCATCCGGTTCACCCTCAACGATCAAACCATTATCCTGATCGCTCCACAGTGTAGCTTCCTGCCTTCCACTACTGCCAAACACAATAAAGGAATAAGCACAGGGAGGCGGGCCATAGCCCGCCTCTTTCATCTGCGCCTCACATATTAGTACAGCGGTCTCTGCAATAAGATCATGCATTGTATTCACACGAAACATCCATTCCTCAATCGGAATTACATTCAACTGTTCCAGTAGAATACTTTGGCAGGCAATTCGCCTCTCCCTAAGTTCCTGTGGCGAACCGGCTAAAACGATGGTCCTAAAGTTTTCTTCATCATACACGTCTGTTAACTCCATCGAAGCCACACGGTCCGCCTCCCTATTCTCAGAATTAATATTATTGTTTAAGGGTTTTGGATTCCGATTCTGCAATTAATTTCATTTGTTCAGGGTATCCGTAAGTACCATGCTCACTGATATCCAGACCCATCAATTCTTCTTCTTCCGTAACACGAAGTCCTGTTGTTACCTTCATTACATATAAGATAATGAATGAAAGCACGGCTACGAAAGCAAATGTTCCTACTACCCCAAGCACTTGAACACCCAGCTGGTGGAAACCTCCACCGTAGAACAATCCGGCTTCCCCTACCAAAGCACCTTTAGTAATAAGATCCGGTGCAGCGAATAGACCCGTGGAAACCGCGCCCCACATTCCCGCAATACCATGTACCGAGAAAGCATAGATTGGATCATCAAGTCCTGCACGTTCCAGCCATTGGGAAGTCATGAATGTGAACGCACCCGCTACTAAACCAATAATGATTGCTGCCCATGGTTCAACGTAAGCACATGCACCAGTGATCGCAACCAATGCAGCTAGAACACCATTCAGCATTGCTGGAATATCAGATTTACCAAAATACAACCAAGAAGCAATTAATGCCGCCAAACCGCCTGCTGCTGCTGCGATATTCGTTGTTAATGCTACGTGACCAAAGAAACCTCCCATTGGGGACAAAGCACTACCTGGATTAAATCCGAACCAACCAAACCAGAGGATAATCACACCGAGTACAGTAAATACTTGGTTATGACCTGGAATAATAACAGGTTTACCTTCTTTATTAAACTTACCAAGTCGTGGCTTAAGCAATATGGTTGCTACTACCGCTGCAGTGGCACCTGTAAGATGGACAACCGTGGAACCTGCATAATCTTGCATTCCCAGCTCAGCCAACCAGCCGCCGCCCCATACCCAGTGTGCTACGACAGGATAAATTACGATTGAGAATAAAATTCCGAATATAATGTACACACTGATCTTTGCACGTTCTGCCATGCCTCCAGATACGATAGCTAAGGAAACTGCTGCAAACGCCATTTGGAACAAGAATTTAACATTTAAAGTAACATCAGAAAATGCAAGTGATTCAAATGAAGATGCTGTTGAATCTCCGCCATACAAGAAGCCTGTAGTACCGAAGAAGCCGTTACCGTTACCGAAGCCAAGTCCAAAGCCAACGGCCCAGAAACATACACTCGCAATGGCTAGTGTCAGTACCGTCTTACCGGCTACGTGACCTGCATTCTTCATTCTAACTGATCCTGCTTCAAGCATCGCGAACCCTGCTTGCATAAAGAAAACTAAGATGAATGCCAGGAAGGTAAACGTGGTATCCAATCCGACCTGCAAATCTGCATTTGTTGGACCGTCAGCCGCAAAAGCACTTACCGGATAAACCATCAGCGTAATCATGGCCAGTAACATCATCAACCATTTCTTTTTCATTTTTACCCCACTCCCCAATGTTATATTTTCTAACAAAGCGTGAAACTCTTAATGTCATTATAATCAGAAGTCAGGTAAATTGACAAGACTATTTTTGGGAATGTTTTTATTTTATTTTCACTAAACTCACAAATTCTCCATAGTACACTTGGACTATCTCAGTATTTTAGGCCCATACAGCTATGAATTCATTGAAATAAATACATGAAGATCCGCTCTAATATTATTTTTTTATCGAATTCCCCTTATTGACTCTCCAATAAACATAACATTAAATGTCATGTTTATAGTTAGGATTTATTAATGAGCATAATCGGTTCAAATTTGATATCACATGGAGTTTGAGTGTATTGTATATAAACAACGCATTTCATTTCATGAATTAACCTCTCTTTAATGCATATACTTTATGAAAGTATGACGTTTGACTGTATGGTTTCCAGTTTGTTATCATTACAGATAGCATAATAGAAACCACCAATATAGGAGACGACTATCCTTATGGACAGTCGAATTCGATTAGTGAGGCGAGGTAGCATGGGGATATGATTCTATATCGAATTGGAGAATTAGCAAAGGCTGCTCACATCAGTGAGCGCACCATTGATTATTACACGAAATTGGGGTTAATCTCCCCAGAGTCAAGAAGCACCAAAAATTACCGACTTTACAGTCATGAAACCTTGGTCGACTTAGAACGTATTAATCAATTAAAGCATGACAAGTATTCATTGGAAGAAATCAAATCCATGATGAGCAAATGGAGCGAGGCTACTCCTGAAACTGACGTATCTGATAAATTAGTCGAGCTTGAACAGCATATGCAACGACTAGAACGTGAAGTAAAGGCACTTGAACCCATTATAAGCGGTCTGAAGCCGGGACAGGCCAGACGCGCGCTCTCTAACTTACTCCCACAAGGAGTGGCCTGCATGGAGGCGATTCGGCTTCTATTGCTTACGCAAGGACCGCCAATGTAAATACCATATTTACAATACAGTGGAGGAATGCAGCTATGGGAATGTATCTATTAGTAATTATCGCTTTTATTTTTTCATTATGGGCCCAGTTCAGAGTTAAAGGGACATTCAGCAAATGGTCTAAGGTGGCCAACTTAAACGGTCTGACAGGATATGAAGCAGCTAGACGTATGCTCGACGCAAATGGACTTCACGATGTTCCGATTGAGCCTGTAAGAGGTACGCTTTCTGACCACTATGATCCGATTCACAGAGTTGTACGCTTATCAGAGCCTGTTTATTATGAGAGTTCTATCGCAGCAGTCTCAGTCGCTTGTCACGAAGTGGGTCACGCCATTCAGCATAAAGTAAGTTATCCTATGTTAACACTACGTCACCGGATGTTCCCAGTAGTTAATTTTGCATCAGGTATAGCACCATTCATGCTTATGGCAGGGTTTATATTCGGTTACTTTAATCTTGTAGGCCTTGGTATCATTTTCTTCTCGGCCGCTGTTGCCTTCCAGCTTGTGACACTCCCAGTTGAGTTCAATGCCAGCAACCGGGCACGTCAAGTCATGGTAGAGCAAGGCTACATTCGTAACGAAGAGGAACGCGGAGTAGCCAAAGTCCTAAACGCAGCTGCATTAACGTACGTTGCCGCCGCGCTAGTCTCCTTACTCGAACTGCTTCGTTTAATTACCGTCTTTTTAGGTAACCGCGACTAATACACAATACAACACAAAAAGAAACCCCGGAAGGCTAAGAGCCAACCGGGGTATTATTTTGCCTCGCTTTAAAATAGGATATCAAAAAAGTCCGAAACGAACGTGCAACCAGCGGCAACTTACTATCTGTTCGGTAAATCAAACCAACCGTCCTCGTCACAGCAGGCTCCACAACCCTTACTTGAGCTGGCTGGAGAGGATTCGTCTGATAGAACGCCATCTCCGGCAGAAGGCTTACACCCATCCCTGCCGCCACTAAACCACGTATGGTATCAGTCTCCCCGCCTTCGAATGCAATCTGTGGTTGAAATCCCGCCTGCAAGCACGCTTGCCAAACAATCGGTCTCAAAGAATAACCTTGACTGAATAGAACAAACTTTTCATTTTGAAGCTGTTCCAGTCTGATCTCAGATTCTCCTGCCAGCTGATGATTCTGAGGAAGTATTGCAAATAACTCTTCAGTCATAACAATATCTCCAGAGACATGCTCATCATTTTCCGGAAAAGGCGAAATAAATGTTAAATCCACCTCTCCAGATAATACGTCCTTTATCAGCGAAGGGTAAGAGCCCTGCTTAAAGCGAAACTTAACATGGGGATAGTGCTGGCGGAATTCTGCAACGATAGTCGGGATAAGATGCGTTCCAAGACTGTGAGGAAACCCTATACGAATCTCTCCACGTTCCGGATCTAGAAATTCATGCACTTCATTTACCGAATGTTCCAATTCCTTAAGAATACTATCCACCCGCTTGCAAAAGAGCTGTCCAACCGGCGTAAGCTGCAAATTACGCCCTTTTTGCATGAACAAGTCAACCCCAAGCTCTTGCTCCAATTGATGAATCTGACGGCTTACCGCAGACTGCGCTACATGAAGTTCCTCCGCCGCTCTTGTTACATGTTCTTTTTGGGCTACCTTTAGAAAATATTGCAGCTGTCTTAGCTCCACTCCATCATCGCCCCTGTCTTAGGCTTTTTTTAAATATACGAATAATAAGTCCATATAGGAAAAAGCCAGAAACCAAGCCTCCGATATGCGCAACCCAATTCACATTTGGTGTTGCAAACGACATAATGATCCCGATTACAAGCAAACCGTATAACGTCTTTCGCGAGCCTTCGTCCATCATCGCCCGTTGAATAACAGCAATGTATAAAAATGCGCCATAGACGGCGTAGATTGCTCCAGAAGCACCTACCGAGACCGTACCTACCTCTAATACTGAGCGACTGCTGATTGCAATCGTTAGAAAATTTGCAAGAACTCCACCTACCACATAAAGAATTGCATATCGCCACCAGCCAAGCAGTCGCTCCAGAGGCGGTGCAAATACCAGTAGAGCGAAGCTATTAAAGAATAGATGGGAAAACCCATTATGTAAAAAAATAGCCGCCACATAACGCCACAGTTCCTCTTTATACGGGCTAACATCAACTATAGCACCAAAATCAACAAGTGTTTGTATATTGGTGGATCCACCATTGAACGCCATGAGCATAAACATAATCACATTAGCTACAATGAGAAGACATGTTACCGGGTAATACCGGAGATAACTTTTCCAATTTTCATACCGAATAAATATCATTACACCCATCCCTTTACATTTATATCTTGCTCTGTTGGACATCTCCCTGTAAATAAGATTATAATTTATTGTGGCAGTAAGAGCCAATATTACAATTCGAGGAGGAAAACAAGGATATGACGCAAGAAAGAACAGGCGTAGCTACTTTCAAAAGCAGCCCCATCACTCTCGTAGGACCCAAGCTTACAGCTGGTGATCCCGCTCCTGATTTTGTTCTTAGTAAGAATCTACTGGAAGAAGTGTCTCTTAGTGATTATGCCGGTAAAATCAAGCTGATCAGTGTTGTACCTTCTCTAGATACTGGTGTATGTGATGCACAGACCCGCCGGTTCAACAGCGAAGCTGCAGAGCTAGGTGACGATGTAGTTATCCTCACGGTAAGTATGGACCTACCATTTGCTCAAGCACGCTGGTGTGGCGCTGCAGGGATCGATCGCGTAATCACTCTATCCGATCACAAAGCAGCCTCATTCGGACAAGCTTATGGCGTACTAATCAAAGAATTCCGGTTAGATATGCGTTCTATTTTTGTACTAGACAAGAACAACACACTCACCTATGTTGAATATTTGGGTGAAATGACTGAGCACCCTAATTACGAAGATGCTATAGCTGCTGTGAAGAGTTTGCTCTAATTCTCTAGAACAGTAAGTTAGCGGCCATTTTCGACAATACTTACTTATCACTGCAAGCATAAATGCCTTTGTCGTCCTTACAAGGGCGACAATGTGTTTATGCGAGAAATATAAGAAAGTATAGGTGTAGAACTTATACTTTCTTATATTTTGAAAAAAGCGGAAGAAGGTCCATCCTTCTCCCGCTTTTTTTTGTAATAGAAAGATTTATCGATAATATCCAGAGCAGTCAACATTTGCGTAAACGCATTCATACAATCCCTAAGTAAGAAGGTTTAGTAAGAATCTCTGAAAATTAGTCTGCTTTGTATTTTCCTAATTTTTTGTCCAAGGACGCATATAACCGCTGAATGACACGGTAATTAGCACCCAAATCACCTAGCGAACCTCTAGATGCAGAGTACATATCTACGCCACAACGTACAGGTGTGGTATTGAGTACAGAGACAGTAATGTCCAGTGTACGGCCGAATGCCGTTCTCTTCTCCAGAGTAATCTCACCTACTGACTCCACTTCATGAAGCACCTTGAATCCAGGAATCTTCTTAAGCGTCGATGAAACTTCCTCCCAGGCTTTGTCTTTCGTAAGATTGTAATAACGCGTTTTTAATGTCGGATCTTTTGCGCGGTCGCTTGTTCCATCATGACTACGGAATAAACCAACCAAGGTTCTTTTTAACGACAAAATTCTTCCCCCTCTACAAATCCCAAGTTCATTATTCTAAGTGTAACACTCTTGTCTCAGGAACAAAAGGGTATTACTCACTTTCTCCTTGTTCCAGACACACAAAAAAGCGCCCGTTCCCAACTTTCACGGGATACAGGGCGCTTTGGCCTAAACATTAGAAAACCCGCTTATGCCGTCCGGCTACAGTGTCTTCTGAACCTGCTAGAGCAGGTGGGTGATCGCAGAAAACGTTTTTGAATTCCCCAAGTCATATAGACAGGGCTGTTCAGCTGCGCTTCGTGTAGATCTCCCAAGACATTATCATTGGTTCAAAACAACGAGCAACCGTAACGAACATCGCAGGATTTGTTATTATTATATTGCGTTTTAACGAAAAAGTAAACCTGTATGCGCTTTATTTTACACTGGAATTAAATTACTGACGATTTCCGAGTGCCTATACTCGTCTTTGTTAAATACGTTTTACATCTTTATCTTCAACATCGTCTTCATAATCATCATCGTCATCGTCGTCATCATCTTGATTGTTCAAAGCAGCTTCTCGCTCTTCTTCCTCTTTCAGTTTCTTCTGCTCCACCTGCAATTGCAGTTTATTATAGGTAGCATAGAAGTTAAAGAAAGCAGCCATCGCAATCAACGATGGAATACAGATGAAATACAGTGCTGGATATCTAAGACCAATATAAGCTAGCACTGCAGCTGCAATCAAAGTTGAGAACACGCGAATCGGACGTGCTATAGTCAGCAATATTGAGTTAGTCATCACTTGTTTAAAGCTCATTTGATAATGAACGACAATAGAAAAGAAGTTAAACATAGACACCGATAAAATAATCATGAGCACTAACATTAAAATACCAACAATTCTGAAGTTAGGCATTTGTGTCATGTAAACCGTTACATCGACGTACATAATAACGAACATCAATGTGTAGATAATTCCACCGAGCATACTTTTTAAATAATTCTCTTTATACCCCTGAAAAAACGTACGAAAAGTTCCTACATCCGTGTTCCCCATAACCCATTTGCGCACAACGGTAAATAAAGCCGCCGAAGCAGGAAATACTGTAAATGGCGCCAGAATCCCCATAGCCCAGTTCAATGTGAGCTGCTCATTTACTCCACCTGAGCTTGTCCCAAGCATCATCAATTTCATCAATCCAAAAAATAAAAACGGGGCGGAACATAGTGCCCATAAGATATTACTAGCTGCGATACGTGTAATCCATTCTGTGATGCGGTATAAACCACCCATTGCTCCTTTAAACTCCAATTCCCTTCCTCCTCTGTCTCTTGCATACTGCTTATCTTAACTATACCTCATTTGACCTACTCTTTTCCATAGCCCAACTTTCTGAATTCTAGGTCATCGTCTATACATTAAGTCTATAGAGTCCATATATTGGGATTGTGATCATAAGAATTCCCAAAATCACCACATTCTAAAGGAGGTTATTATATGTCCTCACCTGTTGGCTACGGCGGCTGGACTTCCACTGGTACGATCCTCGTATTGTTTATCCTGCTCGTTATCATCACTCGTACTTTCATTTAAATAAGCTGCTAATTCAATAAACACCCTTTTATTTCAGCAAAAAGAAGACGAGAACCGCTATTCCGGCATCTCGTCTTCTTATATTTTGATAAATCATCCCCCGCGGGTTCTGATCAAGTATTAATTATCGAAATCTTCGCGTTTTGCTGGACGTGTGCTTGTGCTGCTTGGGCGAGTAGATGGTTTGCGGTCCGCACTGCGGTTCGCTCCACCATCACGGCTAGCTGCGCCATCACGGTTGCCTTTATAGCCACCGCCATAACCGCCACTGCCACTACCATAGTTACTGCCACCGCTGCTGTAGCCACCACGACTTCCGCCACCGTTGTTGTCACGGTTTCCACGGTATCCACCAGTGCTGCCACCGGAAGTACCACGGTTGCCACCATAACCACCATTAGGTTTGCGGCCACTGCGAATGTCGTTCTTACCACCACGACGTTTAGCACGGATTGGATCTTCAGGAGTCAATTCAATCGCAGAATCCTTCTTATCACCAGTCAGAAGCTTCATTGCAGCTGACAGCAATTGAACGGAATCATATTGCTCAAGCAATTGAATAGAAATACCTTTGTACTCATTCAATTCACCGTTCTCAACCATTTCAAGCAAGCGCTCTGCTGTTACGCGTTGTTTACCTTCAATAGCCTCAGCCATAGTTGGCAATGGTTTACGAGTAATACGGTGACGAGTAACGCGTTCGATCAAATGCAGGTGATCCATTTCGCGTGGAGTAACGAAAGACCAAGCTGTACCCTCTTTACCAGCGCGACCAGTACGACCGATACGGTGTACATAGCTTTCCGGATCTTGCGGCAAGTCAAAGTTAATTACATGAGTAACGCCGGATACGTCCAAACCACGAGCCGCTACGTCAGTAGCTACCAGCACATCAATGCTGCCATCACGGAATTTACGCATTACAGCATCACGTTGGTTCTGAGACAGGTCACCATGTAATCCATCAGCAGAGTATCCACGTTTTTGCAAAGCTTCTGCAAGCTCATCAACCCGGCGCTTTGTACGTCCGAACACGATTGCAAGCTCAGGTGATTCCATATCAATCAAACGACTAAGCGCTTCGAACTTTTGACGTTCAGGTACTTCAACATATGCTTGATCAATCAGTGGAGCACTGATTTGTTTCGGAATAACGGAGACGTGTTGCGGGTTGTTCAGGAATTGCTGTGCAAGACGTTGAATGTTTGGAGGCATTGTAGCCGAGAACAACATAGTTTGACGCTCTTCAGGAACGAGCTTGAGGATGGTCTGAATATCTTCCATAAAGCCCATATCCAGCATTTCATCTGCTTCATCCAATACAACAGTTTGAACATCATCCAAACGAATGGTTTTACGGTTGATATGGTCAAGCAAACGTCCTGGTGTACCAATAATAATTTGTGGTTTCTTCTTAAGACCACGGATTTGGCGACCAATATCTTGTCCGCCATAAATTGCCAACGAACGAAGACCTTTAAAACGGCTTAGCTTACCGATTTCTTCTGATACTTGAATGGCCAATTCACGTGTAGGTGCCATAATAAGTGCCAGAATTTTTTCGTCTTCGCGATTAATCTTCGAAATGAGGGGGATACCAAAAGCAGCAGTTTTACCTGTACCAGTCTGTGCTTGACCGATCAGATCCGATCCAGTCAATGCCAATGGGATTGACTGCTCCTGTATCGGTGTTGCCTCCTCAAATCCTAACTCTGTGATTGCTTGTAGCACTTTTGGCTCCAAGCCAAATTCTGCGAATGTTTTCAAATTATTCATGCTCCTTCTATACAGTGGACATTCCACATGCTTGTCTGTATTCTTAAGTAGCGGTAAACACATTTATATGCTGTCCAATCATGCTCTTTTTTCTGCATGATATAGCGCTTTTGGGACGAAAAGCCTCCCTTTCATCAGGTACTTCATTGTACCTGAGCAACTGTAGCTTTACATCCGATGCAATGCAAAAATACCATTGTAACGTCCTACTCAAGAATATCCTGTACATTATATCACAACTCTAAGTAGGAATACCAGTGGGTTCCTTTCTTTTCATTGCATACATGGTTTATTTTTAAATTTATTTATAGAGGTGGATTTGCTTGTTAAGACAGATTTGGAATTGTATTGCAGTTATTTTCGGGGCAGCGTTGATCGCCAGTGGATTTAATCTTTTTCTAATCCCTCATCGCTTACTCAGCGGAGGAGTATCCGGGCTTTCGATGTTAGTGGGTTACTTTACACCACTAAACATAAGCCTCTTGTACTTTCTCTTTAATATTCCATTGCTTGTAGCTGGTTGGTTCCAGCTAGGCCGGAGATTTATTATGTTAAGCATGTTATCCGTTGTGGCAACAACCTGGTTCTTGACGATCATTCCCGAATATTTGGTAGCTACTGATATGCTGCTTTCTTCTGTATTTGGTGGCGTGCTGGTCGGTATTGGCTGTGGCTTCAGCTTCCGTGCAGGTGGTTCATCCGGAGGTTTTGATATCCTGGGATCCATCATCACTAAATTCCGCGATTTCCCCGTTGGAAACGTGGTGGTTAGCTTAAACGGACTCGTTATTCTTGCCGCGGCATATTTTGACAACAACTGGAACTTGGCTCTTGCATCGATGGTATCTATATATGTAACCGGTAAGGTACTGGACATGATTCACATCAGCCATTTAAAGGTAACCGTATATATAGTAACAAATCGTACAGATGAGCTCCTTCAGCATTTAATGGGGCTTCAACGCGGTGTCACAAAGATTAAAACAGAAGGCGCTTATTCTCATGTTGAAAAGGACATGCTAATGACAGTAACAACCCGCTACGAGCTTGCTGAACTGCAACGTATTATCCGCACGACAGATCCTCAAGCATTTGTGAATATTGTCGAGACAGTTGGTGTTATGGGCTCCTTCCGAAAAAGATAAAACAGGCAATGAAAAGTATTAATTTGGAAAATGCACCAATCACAGAATTGTGATATATTATAATCACGCAGAACCCTAACAATTTCATAAAGATTGAGATTTACCCCTCTTTTTTCCAAGCACTTCGTTTTCCGATGATTACTGAATTCCATTCAGACCTATCGAAAAAGGAAAGGGTGATTTTTGTGGAAATGGAAACGGTAAAGCTGTCAGCAATCGTCATGAGGTGGTATCCTGATATGATGCCGTTTCTCAAACAGGACGAATTAAATTCCGTAATCGTTCTGCGTGACGGGCTTAGTATTCTGGAACCTGCAGATGCCATGGATATCATCCATTACAGTATCTGTGAACATCAGAATTCTGCGTATCTTCAATGAGTAAGCCGCAAGAGAAGTCTTGATAGTTGCCGCCTTAAGTTCGGCCATGTTGCCGTGTTGAGGCGGCATTTACTTTTTACAATACGTTTAGAATCTGTGCGTCCCGGTTATATACATCGAAGGATGGATTTTCAGACCCGATCTGAGCCAACATTATTACAACACTGTTCTTTTTAGAAGCAACCGTTCCTATATAATTTAGGAAATGTACATAAAGGGAGAGAATACGAATGAACATCACCTGGGCTCTACTGATGATGGCCTTGGGAAGTGTAGGCGTGCAACAGAATCAACATGACGCTGAAGTGGCAATTGCATTGAAGTCCGCCATGAATCCCCCCATCATCGCTGCGCAAAATAATAATTCAAATGATTCAACTCCAGCTCCAAATGCTACAGCAGAAGCAAATGACTCACAAAGCATGCTACACGCAGATCCTCAGCCGGATGCGCCAAAAGTAAAAGGCATCTATGTTACCGCATACAGTGCCGGTGGAGAACGAATGGAAAAGCTTCTTTCTTTACTTGATCAGACGGAACTAAATTCTATGGTCATCGACATTAAGGATGATGCAGGTTACATCACGTATAAAACCGAAAATCCTGAACTTCAGAAACTCGGTAATCCGCAGCCATTTATTGGCGACATCAACAAACTGATGGAAAGATTGAATAAACATGATGTATATCCTATCGCTCGAATTGTTGTCTTTAAGGACTCTATACTTGCCAAAAAGAACCCGCAATTATCCTTTGTTAATGCAGACGGCACAGTATGGAAGAATAAAGGCGGCGATAGCTTTGTTAATCCTTATAATGAAGATGTCTGGAAGTACAATGTCGATATTGCCAAAGAAGCTGTCAAACTCGGCTTTAAAGAAATTCAATTCGACTATGTGCGCTTTCCTGAAGGCTTCGAAAAACGTGCAGACACACTTAAATACACCAAAACCAGTGATTCTCGCGTAGATATCATTTCTAATTTTGTAAAATACGCAAAAGCAGAGCTTGCTCCACTTGGTGTTCGTGTATCCGTAGATATTTTTGGATATGCCGCCTCTGCTCCTGCTGAGGGTATAGGACAAGACTTCGTTAAAATCTCCAAGAATGTGGATGTCATCAGCCCGATGATTTATCCAAGTCATTATTCAACGGGATGGTTTGGAGTGAAAGAGCCTGACTTAGATCCGTATGCTACCATTAAAGGCTCCATGGTTGATACCCATAAGAAGCTTGATCCTCTAGGCAGCTACAAACCTGTTATTCGTCCTTGGATTCAAGATTTTACAGCAAGCTGGCTCGGAAAAGGTCATTATATTAAATACGGTAAAAAACAGGTGGAAGATCAAATCCGCGCTTTAAAGGATGAAAATGTAGAGGAGTTTCTGCTCTGGAATGCCAATAACCGATATACCTCCGATGTCGATTATGAGAAATAATGCATATAGCCCTTATTATGTATAATTGAAATCAGGTATGATATATAAAGATAAAGACCCGGCATTTGCCGGGTCTTTTAATGGAGAAAAAGAGAACTTTTACTGTAATCATTAAAAACCAACAGAGAATGAGGCAAAGAACGATGATACAAGCCACCTCTTTAAAACAAAAAGCAATACAATTCTTTCATATTTTATTTCCAATCCTGGTTACACAGATTGCTTTATCAGCGATCACCTTCTTTGATACAAACATGTCAGGTAAGTTTGGTACAGCCGATCTGGCAGGTGTGGCGATAGGAACCAGTCTCTGGATTCCAATTCAAACGGGCTTAAGTGGAATCCTTATGGGGATTACCCCCATCGTCTCTCAGCTCATCGGAAGCAAAAAAGAAAAGGAAGTAGCCTATCAAGTCACACAGGGAATCTGGTTATCACTGATCGTCTCTGTAATTGTCTTACTAATCGGGAGCTTCGCATTGTCACCTATCCTTAATTTTATGAATCTGGAGCCGACTGTAAGAGATGTTGCATTTCGATTCCTAAGTGCGATCTCCTTCGGAATTATCCCGCTGTTTGGATATACAGTTCTCCGTAGTTGTATAGACGCTCTGGGACAAACACGAGTGTCCATGTTGATCACACTCATAGCCCTACCCGTGAATGTTGGTTTGAACTACTTATTAATCTTCGGAAAATTCGGGTTTCCTCGACTTGGCGGTGTTGGAGCTGGAGTGGCATCAGCTATCACCTACTGGGTAATTTTTTCGGTTGCCCTGCTGTTCATTTATCGAGTAGAACCCTTTGCAAGCCTTAGAATTTTCCGACAGTTCTACTTTATATCGCTAAAAAGCTTCAAAGATCTACTGAAGATCGGTGTACCTATTGGCTTCTCGATCTTTTTTGAAACTGCAGTCTTCTCCGCTGTAACCTTGTTGATGAGTCGGTTCGATACTGTAACGATTGCAGCTCATCAAGCAGCCATTAATTTTGCAACTACGTTATATATGATTCCGCTCAGTATCTGTATGAGCCTTACCATTCTCGTCGGCTTCGAGACTGGATCCGGCAGGCAAAAGGATGCCCGTCAATATGCCATTATGGGAATTGGACTTGCGGCTATCCTCTCCCTGGCAACTGCACTCCTGCTCTTATTTGCTGGCCATCATGTAGCTGGTTTATACACTGATGAACCTGATGTCATTTCATTAATTCAACATTTCTTAATCTATGCGATCTTTTTCCAGATTTCCGATGCGATTGCAACACCTACACAAGGAGCACTTCGTGGCTATAAGGATGTTAATCCAGCCTTCATTATTTGCTTTATAGCTTATTGGGTTATAGGGCTTCCTACAGGCTATGTACTTGCTACTTATACGGATCTAGGAGCTTATGGTTATTGGATCGGCTTGATCACAGGCCTTGCGATTGGGGCTACATTGCTCTTGACTCGGCTTGTTAAAGTTCAACGCCGTTATGCTACACAATATGCAGACGCTCAAGCACATCACTAATAATCAAAAGAATACAAAAAAGGAACAGTGCGAAATTCGCAGCTGTTCCTTTTTTGTGTGTTAATTATTGAGAAAGACGGGATGCAAGCTCGTACAACTCCACGTCAAAGTCTTTCTTCGTATTCACTACAAGATCGATATCTGTAAGGGTTAGTTCTCCCTTGATGATACCGCAACCTTTATCAGACTCACCTTCAATTAGTTTACGAACGGCAAAGTCACCAAGACGGCTAGCAAGGTTCCGGTCTCCAGGTGTTGGTGTTCCTCCCCGCTGAATATGTCCAAGTACAGTAACCCGTGCATCCAGAGAAGCATGACGATCTTTCAACGCTTGGGCCACATCTTCGCCTTTACCCACACCTTCTGCAACGATGACGATACTGTGACGTTTACCTCTGACAAAGTTGTCGCGCATACGATCCGCAACTTCATTCAAGTCATATGGCATTTCTGGCACGAGAATTGTTTCTGCTCCAGAAGCCAGACCTGCATGTAGCGCGATATCTCCACAATGACGTCCCATAACTTCTACAATGGAAGAACGCTCATGGGAGGACATCGTGTCACGCAGCTTGTTAATAGCATCTACAACGACACCAACTGCTGTATCAAACCCAATGGTGTAATCCGTGTAGGAAATATCATTATCAATAGTTCCCGGTAATGCCATCGTCTTAATACCGAGTTTACTTAGTTTATTAGCACCTTTATAAGAACCATCTCCACCTATAACCACTAGGCCATCGATGCCCATTTCATTAAGAATATCTGCACCCTTTTGCTGGCCTTCTGGTTTTGTAAACTCCAGACATCTTGCAGATTGCAGAATGGTTCCCCCACGTTGAATAATGTCACCAACACTGCGAAGATCCATAGGGAAGATATCGCGATTCAGAAGACCTTGATATCCACGTTGAACTCCAAAAACTTCAATGCCATAATAAAGTGCGCTTCTTACAACCGCACGAACAGCGGCGTTCATACCTTGTGAATCTCCACCACTAGTCAGTACTGCAATTTTTTTGATTTTTGACATTCTGTTGTTCCTCCTTAAAGTTGTGCAATGCCCCATCCGTTGTATAGGTGAAGCTTCGCAGCCTTGTTACAAAAAACGATTGCGTATCCAGCGGCTATTAGCGAAGAAGAACAGCCTTGTAAGCGGACTTCCTCTCATCAGGCTTTTAGACACAGTGCGAACTTCCCGCTGTTCGCTAACTTTCGGATCAGATAAATAAAGTGCCAGCAATCCCTCAATCACCATCCGATGCATAGATGATTCCGGAAGTTCACGTACATCCTTACGGGCCCACTCAACCATGGAAGCGATCCGACTTAACATGGTATCCGTGTCGTCATAATAATTGCAGAAATTAAGATCGCCGCCTGCTCGGTCCTCTTCCTGATCAATCAAATAATCCAGCATAATGTGCAATCCACAAACATGTGGAAAATATGCAGCTCGAATCGATTCCGAAGAAGACTTACTTAGCTTCGGATCACATGCAGATAGAAAAAGCATGAATACGCCTAAAGTAGAGCCCGTTGCAGCTGCAAACTCGTTCCAATGCAGATGCGGAGCACGGCTACCCTGCTGCTCCCACCATTCCTTCAGGGCTGTTTCCCTGAGTTCCGGGCGGATATGCTTATATACCTGCAAATCTGTATACAGCACAGCCAAATCACGAATCTCCGCTGCAGCAGCGGAATAACCTGGCAGCAAAGAGATCATCTCCTGGCATTTTCGAACTAGCCTATTCAAGTATCCGCCGTCATTCTGTTCATCGCGAAGCGCATAATAATTGACAGGTTCAGCGTTTGGATCAATGGCATCCAGCATAGATTGATGCAGCAGCCTGAAATCTGCAGGATCAAGCGAAGTACTGCGATCACATAAGTTATCTAGATAATCACTGATAGTTTGATAAGCAACAATAAGCGGAATAAGTATATGTCTCATCGATAAATTGCCGGCGGCATAAATACCTCCACCTATGCAGTGAAACTCCTTTGTTTCAATGCTGGCAAGTGCTTGCTTCCGGAGCTCGGGATCGGGAATCCCATTCGCATCTTGGCGCCAGAAGTGCAGACTTTCTCTCACTTCAGGCAGCACGTACTTATAGACCCTGTTCATAAGCCCAATAGGGCCACGCGGGCTAAGGTAACGGCCTTGCTCTAATTCACTCAATGATAGTGCCTCCACATTGTTGTCTCCTTATCCAAATCACCACTTATTATAATATGATCAGACGTATTTGTACAAACAACAAAATCACTTTCGTAAAATTATGAAAGATTCAGAAATAACGCAATTCAAGAATAAAACACATAACCCTCCATAGCTTTATGCTATACTAGCCATATTTCAATCTCAGAGGAGTGCACTTTCATGTTTTCAAAACGGACCGGAAGCCCTTACAGTGATCAGAATTGGCTTCGTTCCTTTCTTTTTACGATTTATGGCACTAGCGTTCTTGTAGTATCCTACTTTCCTTTATTCTACACACATTTAGGGTTTAGCAGTTCTCAGGTGGGCTACTTGTATTCTCTCGGTCCCCTCATCTCCATCCTATCCAATCTCTTCTGGAGTATGATGAGCGATAAGCTAGGTACCATTCGAAAAATCATGTTTATTTTACTCGCGGGGCAATTAGTTACCGGACTTCTATTAGCCAGAGCGACCGAATTTTCTTCCGTTATGCTTATTTTGTCCTTTTTCTACTTCTTCTATTACCCAGTTTTTCCGCTTGCTGATACAATGGCCATCAAAATTGCGGAGCGACACGGTCGAAACTTCATTACAATTCGTGTATTTGGCTCATTAGGCTATTCTTTCTTTGCTTTAACCGTCGGGTATGCGCTTAGAGCTTTAGGTGCTACTTGGAGTCTTACCTTATGTATTATCATCATTATAATCGCGCTTCTAATTACAATTGGCCTAAAGGATGTCAAAAAAACTGTTCCAGAGCTCCCCGATCAGAAAGCTGTTACTACCAAACCAGGCAAGAAAGAGCATGGGCTTAAAGATATTCTTTTGCGAAAAGAGGTGCTGTGGTTCTTCGGATGTGTCTTTGTACTCGCACTGGGCCATAGAATGAACGAAGCTTTTCTCACCATCAGTTTAAAGAACCTGGGCGCTGGTGAGGAAGTGATCGGCTGGGCATTACTTGCCTCAGCACTAAGTGAAATCCCTGTATTATTTATACTCGGCAAATATGGCGACAAATTTAAAGAACTGCCCTTATTAATTTTAGCCAGTCTCATGTATGCCCTTCGCTTTCTACTAATGGCGCTCGCCGATCACCCAGGCTCTATAATCGCAATTCAAGCCTTGCATAGCCTGACATTTGGCGTCTTTTTTGTAACATGTGTCCGCTATATTACTCGGATTATTCCTGATCGTCTCCGAGCAACCGGTCTTGCAATCTACACAGTTGTTTGGTCAAGCGCAGCTGGACTTCTAAGTGGTACATTTGGTGGAATGATCTATCAGGAAGCTGGACGCTTCACCTTCTATATGGTAGCGGTTGGCTTCAGCCTTCTTGCTTTTGTAGGCTTTTTAGGACAGCATTTATTGGATACCCATCGAGATTCAATGCGCTATTTCAAGAATAAGAACAAAAAAGCTTCCCTATAATAAAACACTTCTGATACTCAAAAATATTAAAAGGTCTTTGCTATCCCTTACTTGGGAATGCAAAGACCTTTCATCAAAATTGATTCTATTAGACGTAAAAAAACACAGTTCCCGAAAGAACTGTGTTCTATAGTTGGTAACCACTCTTGCAAGGGCTTGCCAAGTAAATTATATATTTATAGCAGACAGCGTAACTGTCTTTGCCGTTTCTTATAATTTTACTACGTTTTCAGCTTGCGGTCCACGATTACCATCAGTGATGTCGAATTCTACTTCTTGACCTTCGTCCAAAGTTTTGAATCCTTCACCTTGAATTGCTGAGAAGTGTACGAATACATCTTCGCCGCCTTCTACTTGAAGAAAACCATAACCTTTTTCTGCGTTAAACCATTTTACTGTACCTTTCAATTGAACAACCTCCTAAAAATAACCGCCATATATGGCGTATAACTATATTATACTGCAATCTTCTACTCAAATCAATCTATCTGGATCTTTAAATATGTGATTTAATTTGCTTTTCCCTTGACCAGTGCGTTATCATTGAGCCAAAAGCCAAAAATCGCCAGGGTGGTAATGATAATGATCAAAAAACATGAAATATACAAAACAGACAAATGGAATATGATGACGGTAGAAGTTCAAGGACGTTATATCGTACTTCGCGAAATCTCCGATCAATGGGGAGAAGAAACACATACTTTCCTTAGTCGTCCAGCTATGATGCAGTGGGTGAACAACCGATTCAACAAAGAATCTTATAAAGATAATGAAGAAGAGTATAAAAATATCATCGCAGCCTTCAAACAGGTATAACAGAATATGAACACAGAAAATATCGCGATTTATGTTGTCCTAGTCTTATGTCTAGGCGCAGTTCTAATTATGACCAAGGATCGTGTCCCGCCGCAGTTTAAGCGGGGCATGGCCTTAACTGCAGTCATTATGATTCTGTTCGCCTTCATCTTTGTTATTTATAGCTTATTGGCATAACTTATACTTTCATATATTTAAAGAAGACTAAATATTAATAATCAGGACTTAATAGGGCATAATAAGCCGACTCTACTTTCAAGAGGAGGATGTTATGCCTATTTCACCCAAGTCCATCCCTCTTCTACTTGTGCTCAGCTTGCTACCGGGTGATTTATCATCTACAGTATTGCCGAGGGAGATTATGCCTACTACATCTCATCATTCTAGGAGGGTTTCTATGGAAAAATTATTGAAAAGAAGCGAAGTACCTGCTGAGAATCGTTGGAAGCTTGAAGATGTGTTTGCTTCTCAGAAGGATTGGGATGCAGAATTTGCTGAAGCTAAATCCCTAATCAAAAAAGCTGCGGATTTTCAGGGTACACTAGATTCCGCGGATGCTCTAAAAAAATGTTTTGAAATGGATGACAAGCTGTCCATCCTAACTGAACGACTCTTCGTGTATGCACATATGCGTCAAGATGAAGACACAGCTAATCCTGACTCTCAAGCTTTGTCCTCCAAAGCGAAAAAGCTTGGTATTGAAGCAGGTGAAGCCTTATCTTTTGTAACCCCGGAAATTCTGGCGTTGCCAATTGAGAAGCTCGACCAATTCATCGCTGATCCGAACCTATCCGCTTATAAATTCACCTTAACTGAAATGAAGCGTGAAAAAGCCCATGTGCTTTCTAAGGCAGAAGAAGCACTGCTAGCTCAGGTCGGAAATTTAGCTCAAGCACCTCAGAATATTTTCAGTATGCTGAACAATGCGGATCTGAAATTCCCTAAGATCAAAGATGAGGATGGCAAAGAAGTTGAGCTGACTCATGGCAACTATATCAAGTTTCTCGAAAGTAACGACCGTGAGGTTCGCCGAAATGCTTTTAAGGCAGTCTACGATACCTACCGGAAGCAGAAGAATACTATCGCAGCAACGCTTAGCGCCAATGTAAATAAAAATGTGTTCTACTCACGAATTCGCAAATATCCTTCTGTAATGGAAATGTCACTCTATGGTGATAACATTCCTAAAGAGGTTTACACCAACTTGATTGATACGATTCACGAAAGCCTTCCATTGATGCACCGCTATATGAAACTGCGTCAGAAGCTGCTGGGTGTCGATGAGTTACATATGTATGATCTGTTTGCACCGCTTGTTGATGAATATAAATTAGATATTACCTATGAAGAAGCCAAGAAAATCACTAAAGAGGGTCTCAAACCGCTCGGTGAAGATTATCTGAACGTGCTGCAAAAAGGCTACGACAACGGATGGATCGATGTGTATGAGAACGAGAATAAACGGTCCGGGGCTTACAGCTGGGGGCCATACGGTACGCATCCTTTCGTACTGTTGAACCATAATGATAATTTAAACAGTATGTTTACACTGGCACATGAGATGGGCCATGCATTACACTCGTATTTTTCGGATAACGCTCTGAATTATCGGGATGCGCAATATACGATTTTCCTAGCAGAGGTTGCTTCTACTACTAACGAGGCGCTGCTAATGGATTATTTACTCAAAAAGTCTACAGATCCTAAAGAAAAAATGTATTTGCTCACCTACTATGCTGATCAGTTCCGGACAACGATTTTCCGGCAGACGATGTTCGCTGAGTTCGAGAAAATCATTCATCAGCGTGTTGAAGAAGGTGAATCGCTTACTCCACAAGATCTTTCGAGCATCTACTATGACCTGAATGTTAAATACTATGGTAAAGAAATGGTTGTAGATCAGGATATCGAGATGGAATGGGCGCGGATTCCGCATTTCTATAACAGCTTCTATGTTTATAAATACGCAACCGGCTTCTCAGCAGCGACTAGCTTTGCCAAACAAATTCTTGAAGAAGGCAAACCTGCGGTGGATCGTTACCTAGGCTTCCTGAAGAGTGGCGGCAGTGACTACTCCATTAATATTCTGTCTAAAGCTGGTGTTGATATGTCATCTCCTGAGCCGATTCGCGAAGCAATGAGTGTCTTCGAAGATGTTATCGCTCAAATGGAACAGTTGACCAAATAAGGCAGAGAGCTTAGTATTGCATTAATCCCTTGCCCTATTTGGGCAAGGGATTTTATTCTGTTATATCCCCTGAGGAGGAAGAATTCAATGAGAATTCAATGGTCTTTAATTGCAGGTTTAATCTTTGCGCTGCTAACAGCCATATTTGCAGTCATCAACGTGGATCCCGTTCAAGTCAATTTCGGTTTTGATGTAGTTAATATACCGTTGATCCTAGTTATTCTGGGCTGCGCGTTAATTGGTGGAATCATCGTGGGTTCTTACGGTATTTTTCGCCAGTACAAACTACAAAAACAAATTAAAAGCTTAAATGCTGAGCTAACCAAACTTCGTGATGCCGACACTTCTTTAGATTCTTTTAACACAGACAATGATGGCCTAACAGGAGGACTTAACTAATGATTAATATTCAACCAAACGAAGATTACATACTCTCAATCCTAAAAAAATTGCTGGATACACCGAGCCCCAGCGGCTTCACAGCACAAGTAATGAACCTGGTTGCCGAAGAAGCGGCAGCATTAAATGTACCGCTAAGCTGGAATGAAAAAGGCGGCGTAATTCTAACCGTCCCAGGCCTAGATCCTTCCCGTACTATCGGCATCAGCGCTCACGTGGATACACTTGGAGGCATGGTTCGCTCTATTAAATCTGATGGTACACTACGACTGACCTCTGTTGGTGGCTTCACAATGCACAGCATCGAGAATGAATACTGTGTGATCCATACCCGCAGCGGCAGAACCTATACTGGAACCATCTTAACCAGCCATCCATCCGTTCACGTATATCCAGATGCTCGTGATTTCAAACGTTCAGAGGAGAACATGGAAGTACGGATTGATGAGCTAGTATCTAACAAAGAAGATGTACTTAAATTAGGCATCTCCGTTGGTGATTTCATTTCCTTCGATGCACGTGCGGTGATTACACCTAGCGGGTATATTAAATCCCGGCATTTGGATGACAAAGCGAGCGTTGCTGCCCTTCTCGGCCTGCTGGAAAGCATGAAGCGCGAAGGCTGGAAACCGCTCCACAACCTTTCCTTCCTCATCTCCAACTATGAGGAAGTGGGACATGGCACAGCTTGGATTCCTGGCGAGATTAATGAAATGATCGCAGTCGATATGGGCGCCATGGGCGACGATCTTAGCTGTAAAGAAACCGATGTGTCCATCTGTGCAAAAGATTCTTCCGGCCCTTATGATTATGTTATGACTGGCCGTTTGATTGAGCTGGCAGAAGCACTTGCTATTCCTTATGCCGTTGATATCTATCCAATGTACGGCTCCGATGCTTCCGCTGCCCTTCGAGGCGGCAATAATATTCGTGCTGCACTGATCGGCCCAGGCGTACACGCCTCCCACTCCATGGAACGTACACATAAGCAAGCTGTAGTAAACACTGCTAAGCTTCTCGCTGCTTATGTGGGCACTAACTGAGGCAAGCACTGGCAAGTTAAAGCAGCTCTGGAGACGTAAACAATGGCTGATAGTCTCACTTCTGCTGCTCATGATAGCAACATCAGCAATCTCGATGTTCCTGTTTTCCAGAAGCCACAAGGAAAATCCCTTTGATGGTCTTCCACACGCTTACACTTATTTAGAGACCGTGAGTCCAGAAAATGTTCAACTCTATATGATGTCACTTTCACCCGAAGATATTAAACTCAGAGCCGCTGGTGCACCCCTTCAGCAAGTGATTGCTTATGGGATTAATGGAGGCTTCTTCTATGGAGATGCACTTCTATCCATCGCTATCATGAATGATATCCCCACTAACGGCGTTAAAAAGGCGTACGGCTCCGGCTGGTTTAACGCTAAATATGCGCGCGGAACCCTGGTCTGGGATGGTGTCAGTCGTAGCTTTTCCGTACAAGTCGTCTCATCGGGAGAAGAATTGAACGTTACGGATCGCCAGTATTATTTTGCGCAAGGTGGCATTAGTATGAATCTACAGGATGAGGATCTCTGGGAAGATGTGATAGCGAAAGAACATCTTCCTTATTCGGATGAGAAACGAATGCGCTCAGGCATGTTGTATGACGATAATGGCAAGCTGTGGCTGATTGTTACGCCAACACTCTCGACGGCGGCAGAGTTCCGTTCAGCCATCCTACAGAGCGTGCCTGCTGAAGGTCTCGAAGGTATCTTTCTAGATGGTGATGGCTCCTCACAGATGAATGCTGATGAAATCATCTTACCTGGCGACTCTCGTGCCGTGGTGCAAATGATCGCGGTGGACGGAACGAAATAAAGCAAAAAGAAGCGATACTCTACTATCAGAGATCGCTTCTTTTTGTGATTTTATTCAATCCCAGACTTGCTCCAGCTTATCTGAGTAAAATGAAATGGCCTTACTATAACTTCTTATTCCTTCATCCGCTGAGGTTTCAGCCAGCAATTTAAGCAACATCCCCATAGCCAGACTATAATCTCCGAGATTGTGCAAGGTCATTGCAAGGAACACCGGAAATTCCTTATTCTCTGGGTACTCGTGAATGGCCTGCTCCAATATTGCTTTGGAATTCTCATATTCTCCGAGTGTTCGATAGGTGCTGCCCAGTCCCAATAGAGCGCCGACTCTCTGCTCCGAAGATAAACCTAGTGTTAAGCTTTTCTCATAATAGGGGACTGCCTCGCGTTCCAGACCGAGCACATCATGCGTCCACGCCAATTGATACAGAAGTTCTGCATCATTACTATTCTGCTCATATAGCTCTAACAGCATCACTCTGGCTTCTTCAGCTTTACCTTCGTTTCGCAGGGCTACAGCTTCCACAAGTTGATTCTCCAACCTGAGCCCTCCCTTATTGTCACACATGGACAATCCGTTTTATGCTTTACCAGCGATTTTCTCTGCAAGCTCATTCAGATAGGTCCAGCGCTCCATTAGACGCTCCAGCTCGGCTTCGGCAAGCCTTTGCTCTTCCACTAACTCCTGCAGTCTCCCAGAGTCAGCAAACGCTGCTTCCATCTCCGCACTAATATCAGTCAAGCGCTGTTCTGCAAGCTCGATCTGCTCGTCAATTCCTTCATATTCACGCTGTTCCTTAAAACTGAATTTGAGTTTGGTCTTGGAAGCTGATGATGCCGCTGTGTTACTGACTGTTTCTGTAGTCTCTTTACGCTTTGCATTCCCGTCATCTTTGTTCGATTCTGCATGGCGTGAAGGAACATTTTGGGCCAGCCATTCTTCATATTCCGTATAATCGCCAACATGAAGCCGAATTTCTCCATTTTCAAAGGCAATCAGCTTGTCTATAGTCCGATCCAGGAAATAACGGTCATGGGATACGGTAAAGACGACGCCCGGGAATTCATCCAGATAGTCTTCTAAAACAGCCAACGTACCGATATCCAAGTCGTTCGTAGGCTCATCCAACAGCAATACGTTTGGTGCTCCCATCAATACACGAAGCAGATAGAGGCGTCTTTTTTCGCCACCAGACAGTTTGGAAATTGGCGTCCACTGCATCGCAGGAGGGAACAAGAAGCGTTCGAGCATTTGGCCTGCCGTAATGACGCTACCATCAGCTGTACGTATGACTTCCGCTTCTTCCTTCACATATTCAATAGCTCGCATGCTGTCATCCATATCCTGATGTTCTTGCGTAAAGTAACCCAACTTAACCGTCGCGCCAAGCTGAACCTCTCCCTTATCCGGCTGCAGCTTACCTGCAATCAGATTCAGAAGTGTTGATTTACCGCTACCATTTGGACCTACAATACCTACGCGATCTTGTGGTACAGCAATATAGGTCAGATCTTTAATCAACTGACGACCATCCAGCGATTTCGACAGTTCATTGATTTCAATGATTTTGCGACCCAAACGTGTGGATGCCACCGAAATATCCAGCGAGCCGTTCGAACTGCTTCCTGTACTTTCTTTCAGCTTCTCAAAACGGTCGATTCTTGCCTTTTGTTTCGTTGATCGAGCTTTTGCTCCACGACGAATCCAAGCAAGCTCCGTTCGAAGCAGGTTCTTACGCTTTTGCTCCGCAGAGGCTTCACGCTCTTCACGGTCGGCTTTTAGCTCTAGAAAACGGGAATAGTTGGCCTCATAACGGTATAACTGTCCTCCGTCCAGCTCTAGCATGACACTTGCGACACGCTCCAGAAAGTAACGATCATGCGTTACCATTAAGAGGGCGCCACGCCGTTTCTGTAAATATTGCTCTAGCCAAGCCACGGAGTCCGTATCAATATGGTTCGTAGGCTCATCCAGAATAAGAAGCTCAGATGGCGTAATCAGGGCAGCTGCAAGTGCTACACGTTTCCGTTGACCACCAGACAGCGTATCCATCAGCGCATCGAATTTCACTATACCCAGCTTAGTAAGTACGCTCTTAGCTTCACTCTCCAAATGCCAAGTACCTGCTGCATCGATAGCCTGCCCAATCCGCACCAGTTTGCCTTCCAGTTCTGCATTACCTGGCTCTTTTTCAAGGCGAGACATGATCTCCATATACTCACGCATGGTAGCAAGATCTGGATCATCTCCGGCGAAGACCTGTTGCAGTACCGTATTTGTCGGCTCATAAGGAGGGTTCTGTGCCAAGTACTGCACTCGAACATTATTTCCGATCGCAATTTGCCCACCATCCGGGGTATCCAGACCGGCAATAATACGTAAAAACGTTGATTTACCCGTTCCATTCACACCGATCAAACCAATTTTATCCCGATCGTCCATACCAAATGAAGCATCACTAAAAAGTACTTTCTCTCCATAACTTTTGGAAATATGTTCCACGGTCATAATATTCATGCTATTTCCTCGCTTGCCTTATATTTTCATAAAACCGGTCGCAGCATGAAGCTGCTATTCCACCGGTCTATCATCCTGACCTAAATTCAAGTAATCCATAGCACCTTTAATAAAAAGACCCGCAGCGAAACCAGCGCGTTTATACGCATCTTCTTCCTTAAAAGACGGATCGAACAAAATATCCATCTTCAGTCGATCCAACATCCCTATGTAGGACTGCGCCATAAGCTCAGGCTCAGACACTCCGCCCTCCAGCAATACCTTCACCACTGCCTGCATATATTCTTCCATAAAAAGCGTCATATACGCCACAAGCTCTGGGTTATTGTTCGGTGCGCGGAAAAAGAGCTTCGTGTGTCGCTTGCGCTCATAATAATAGTAAAGATGATGTTTGGCGATAATTGACAGTTTACCTGCCAAAGTATCACTAGCCTTCAGCTTTTCCTGTAATTGCTGAAGGAATCCCTCACAATCCCGGCGCGTTACCGCCATGAACAATTCTTCTTTACTCTTGAAGTATAAATAAACGGTGCCCTTAGCAATTCCGGCCTGAACCGCAATTTCCGACATCTTCGTTTCATAAAATCCACCTGAACCGAAGAGCTCGTATGCGGCATCCAGAATGGCAGTATGTTTATGATTGGACGTGCTGCTCATCGGTTCCTCCTTTAAAACATCATCCCACACAATAAGGCAATAGCCCCTCCGACGATAGAGCTAATAGCATTGACTGCATCATTAGTCATCCACTTCCAGCCACGCGCGTATTCAACCTTTTTACCGCAGTGATGTGTATTTTCCACTTCGCGTCCGCATACGGTGCAACGATTCATCAGCTGAACGGTTGCCCCTAGAATAGAATCCGTGAACGCACCCGCAAGTCCTCCAGTGAGTCCTGCCAATGTAAGCAACAAGAAGGATTGATCAGGCATGCCGGATATCATCCGCAGCAGCCATGAAGATGCACCGATAAGTGCACCTCCTGCGGCGGCGGCAAGCGTACCCAGGCTGGATACACCACCCGAGGCACCTGCCGTAAGTACTTTACCTGTCAGGACAGACCGAGGGGGCTTCTTGCTGAGTGTACCAATCTCCGTAGCCCATGTATCAGAGGTTACCGTTGCCATAACGCCGATAAATAAAAATTCCCAAAGTTCCATTGGAACAATCGCATTCAGTAGAACGAAAACCATCCCGAGCCCACCATTAGCAAAGACCTGTCCAGCATCTCGACGACCTGTCTTGGCATAAGTCAGCTCAAGCTCTGCCTTATTATCATGATGAAGCTTAGACAACAGGCTTGAAGAGATGAAAAAAATCAACAATATTCCAAACCAAAAGGCATTTCCAGCACCAAAATAAATGGTCCCCATAGCTACCGCGGCAAGCATGCCGGAAAGGCTTAAGGATTGTTTCCTATAAGCCGACCCCGCAACTAACAAAGCGCCAAGGGCGCCGATAATCCATAACATAGATTCATCTCCAACAGATGTTTTTAGCCGATCAGGCAAGTCCCCATCAGCTTGTCACCCCAGTACAATTCAAAGGAATCTCCTGATACGGTAGGGCCTACGCCTGCTGGTGTTCCTGTAAATATTACATCGTCTTTACCCAGCCCGTAACGCGCAGCAATAAAATCGACAATTTTTTGGAGTGAAAAGATCATGTTTTTGACATTACCTCGCTGAACTTCGATACCATTTTTCAAAACCGTGAAATCTGTTCCCTCCAGCTCTTCCTTGTCAGGAAACGCAATGTAAGGTGTGAGTGGAGCAGCGTTCTTAAAGCCTTTAGCCGGAGTCCAGGGTAGACCTTTCTTCTGCAGATCATTATGCACATCACGCAGTGTGAAATCCAGTCCCAGAGCCATAACATCCACCAGATCCTTCACGCTCATACCCGGTACATAATCACGCGCGATCCTTAGCACAAGTTCTCCTTCATAATGAACCTGACCTGAATCCTTTGGAAGCTGAATGACTGCTTTATCGAGGGAAACCGCCGCATGTGAGGGCTTCAAAAAAATGAGTGGCTCTACGGGGACATTATTTCCTAATTCCTCCGCATGTAGCTTGTAGTTCCGTCCAACACAATACAAATTATTAACAGCAGCGCACACAGACAATCAGCTCTCTTTCCCATCGAATTGGATTATTTATACTTTTAGAAATGTATCGCCCCAGATATCCGGACGGTTTGTACAAATCATTATATCAGAATGCATATCTGCTAAGCGACGCATCTCTTTCCCTTTGTTCACGGTCCAAGCCATAATCTTCACACCTTGCTCCGTCAAAACCTTAGCCAATCTAGGATTTAAACGCGAGAAGCTAATCGACAAAAGAGAACACTCCAGTTCATGCAGCCTTCGAGCAGGATTACCAAACCTTGAATCAAAAATTAAGCCTGTACGAAAGCGGGGGTCTATTTCTTTGATTTTTTTCAACACATCTGTGTCAAAAGAGGTCAAAATCACGTCGTCCCGCATGCCTTTAGAGGAAATAAGATCCGTCACTTTCTGTTCGATGCCAGGATACATATTGCCCACTGTTTTCAGTTCAATATTGAGACGAAGTCTACCGGAGGCTAAAGAGAGCACTTCTTCCAAGGAAGGCACCCGCTCTCCCCGAAAAGAACGCCCTTTCCAGCTACCCGCATCTAGACGCCGGATATGTTCCCAATCCATATTCTTCACCTTACCATGACCATTGGTTGTACGGTCCAGTGTAAAGTCATGAATGACAACAGGAATACCGTCCTTGGAGAGCTGGACATCCAATTCCATCCAGTGTACAAAAGGCATGGCAATGGCCATCCGGATCGCTGCTAATGTATTTTCCGGAGCTTTACCGGAAAATCCCCGATGGGCAACACATAAATTGTTCATCATAAGGACCTCCCAGGAACCCTATTTTGTTACTTGAGTCACTTTGCCGTTACTGTTGATCTTAACTCGACCAGCAGATAAAGACTCTATTTTTTTCAGCAAAAGCTGTCCGTTCACCTGATTCATGGGCACAGGCTGGGCTAGCTCAGCAGTCATAGGCTTCAACTGTAATGAACATTGACCTTTTTTACTACATTCTGCCTGAAATACAGCAGTTTCCCAAGTGGCAGGTACCGTTGATCTCGTAAAAATAAAATTACCAGTGCTATAGGCGATCCACTTACCTTTGTAAGGCTCCACACCTTGCAATACATGTGGGTGACCACCAATGACAAGATCAGCTCCCGCATCGACAAAGCTACGTCCAAGAGTCTGCTGAATATTATCGAACTGCTCTACCCGTTCTTTGCCCCAATGGACAACTACGACAACCAAATCAGCTTTTTGTTTAGCTGCAGCAATCGCTTTAAGTCCTTCTCTACTATCATATACTGAAGCAAGCCCGGGTTTATTTTTCCCCGCCATCCAATCTGATGCAGGAATCACCCGTGTGAACCCCAGCAAGGCGATCTTAATCCCTTTACGCTCAAAATATTGCGCCGAGAATGCTTCTTTACTATTGAGTCCAGCACCAACATAAGGAATGCCTCTTTCCGAGAGATGACTCAGCGTGTCTCGCAGGCCTTCCTCCCCTTGATCCAGCGTATGATTATTCGCCATATTTACTGCATCCACTCCGGCTGCTTTAAGAGCATCTAGTGCTTTGGGCGAGCCTTTGAATACGTATTGCTTATTAGCGGCGCCAACCCCACCCGTGGTCACAGGAGTCTCCAGATTCACAACCGTAAGATCATCCTTCTTGAACATTCCATCGAGCGCGGCATAAGAATAGTCGTAACCTTTCTTTTCGAGCAATTCCCCGGCTTTCCCCGAAAAAATAACATCTCCACCAAAATTCAAGGTCACTGTATTGCCAGAAGCCTGGTCATCTGATGGAAGTCCAGACACAGAACCATCATCTGCGACTTGGGAGCTACCTTCATCTGGCGAAGGGGTCTCAGTTGGTATAGGCGCCTGTGTTTCAACATTTTCTTCTCTCTTTGGCTCTGGTGTAGGTGTAGCTTCCGGGGTTACCGTTGGAGAAGGGATGGGAGACTCCGTGGCTTCAGGCGTTGTAGTCACTATAGGTGCTGTCTCCTGCGCAGTACTATCCGGCGTAGGCGTAGGCGAAGCTGTCATTTGCACCACTGGAGGTGGCTCAGAACTTCCCTTGAATCTGTCATCCATAAAACTATAGCTGAGCGCCACAATAATCATCAGAAGTAGACCTGCATTGACCCACATCCAGGCCGTTCTGCGCTTACGTTTGCTCTTATGTTTGTTCTTCTGTCTAGAACGCGATCGCGGCGGATACATTGTTTCTATGATCTCCTCTACTCTCAAATTGGTTCTATTATAGCATACCTAGCACCTGTCCCTCCAAATACGAGAGTCCGCCAAGTATAAACGCTCTCGGCGTCCTTTTAAGGACGGTGTATGTTCTTATATTTAAACAAAAACGGTGAAGCAAAAAAATCTTCGCTTCACCGTTCATTATATAATTCTAGATCTCCCGTAAATGAACAATTAATTCGATATACGCTTTGCAGCTTTTTGTGCTGTAAGCTTAGCCTGCTTAACACAATCGGGCATTGCCACCCCATCATATCCAGCTCCAAAGACATATATCCCAGGAAGTGTGGTCTCAAGCTCCCTATGGAAATTAGAAAGATTGTCAAGATGTCCAACAGGATACTGTGGCATCGAATGTTCCGAACGAGTAATTTCCGTGAATATAGGTTTCGTTGTAATGCCCATGATCTCTCGTAAATCCTTACTCACTAGTTCCGTAAGAGCCTCATCTGGAAGCTGAACATTCTGCTCATCTCCGGAACGGCCTACATGACAGCGCATAAGCACTTTATCATCTGGACTCGTATGCGGCCACTTGGTAGACGTCCATGTACAGGCAGTAATATTACGCCCTTCCTTACGTGGCACAAGAAAACCTGTTCCAGTATCATCAATTTCGATATCCTTCTTGTTGAAGGCCATGACTAAGTTCGCAACCGATACATAATTTACCGCATCGAGTGCTGAAACATCCACATGTGGACGCAAAAGTTCGGCAGCAAAAGAATTTGGTGTGGTGATATATATTTCATCCGCAAGCAGCCGTTCGCCACTTTCCAATTCTAGCTCATAACGAGAAGCTTTAGTTCCTGTAGCATGTATAGAAACCACCGCAGCTTCAGTTCGCTGTTCTACATCATGCAGTTCATAAATCAAGCCATGCACGAGACTTTGTAGTCCTTTTCGAAATGTCAGAAAAGTGCTGTTCTTTATGCTCGTATTTGTCTTGGAGGAATTCCGTTCTTTAATGATTCCACGAATAAGACCACCATACTGCTGCTCTACTTCTCCAAATTGCGGAAAGGTAGCCTGTAGGCTGACTTTGCGTAAATCCCCAGCATACATACCGGCTAATAGCGGTTCGGTCAAATTCTCCATCACTTCAGTACCTAAACGTCGCTCAATCAGCTGTCCGAGGGATTCATCGTCATTGCTCCGCTTAGGAGGAAGGACCAAGTCCATCAGCGCGCGTATTTTGCCACCGAATGAAACCAGAGCACTTGATAGAAATGACTTTAGTTCAGTAGGAATTCCAAGCACAAGACCGGAAGGCATAGGATGAAGCTTGTCACGCTGTAGTATATAGGTCTTCTCTGCCTTTGGATTTGTGTTCACCAGCTCGTGATCTAGCTCTAATTCCTTAGCCAGTTCAATCATCTCTGTTTTGCTAGCTAAAAAAGAATCCGGACCTTTCTCAATCACAAATCCATCCCGGTGCAATGTTTCGATCTTCCCACCAAGAGTCTTGTCTTTCTCTAGCAGTACAATATCAGGTTTCACGCCAGCTTCTTTGTAAAACTTACGAATGTAAAAGGCGGCGCTGAGTCCACTCAGCCCACCGCCTATGATAATAATTCGCCTAGAGGGACCAGTCATGACTGACCGGCCGACATTTGATTCAGTCTTGTACGAACAACATCGCTCAATACGGACATGTACGCAGGATCGCTGTTTAATGATTCAATCCGCATAAGACGCATATCCAGCTCTGAAGCTACGGCTGTTGCCTCGATATCAAGGTCATACAGCACTTCTAAATGATCAGATACGAACCCGATCGGTGCCACTAGAACATACTCCACCTGTTCCTTGCTAAGCTGCTGAAGTGTATCCAGAATATCTGGTCCAAGCCATGGTTCAGCAGTCCGTCCTGCACTTTGCCACGTAAACTGCCAATTGGTTATCCCCGCTTGATCTGCAATAGCCTTTGAGGTCTCCAATAGTTGATCTTTATAAGGATCCCCCATAGCTAGAATACGCTCTGGAAGACTATGCGCGCTAAATAATACCCTTATCTCATCGCGAGTAGCGCCTGCTTCGATATATTGATCTATTTTCGCAGTTACTCTCCGGCTTAGAACATCGATCAATACTGGGTGCATATGGTAGCTCTCCACAAAACCCATGTTGATTTTACATGCATCAGCCTTTTCCTGAGCACGTTTGATGTAGCCACCCACGCTCATGCTTGAATAGTGAGGGGCAAGCACAACACCAACCGCTTGGGTAATACCGTCCTTCGCCATAGCCTCGACACCGTCCTCAATAAACGGATAGGCATGCTTCAAACCCTGATAGCAGACAAATTCAACATCCGCCCCAGCTTTATCCGCGTTAAGCGCTGCCTGTAATGCCGCTACTTGACGGTCTGTGTTCTCCCGCAGCGGGAATACTCCCCCGACGATCGCTTCATAGCGGTCTGTTAATTCTTTAAGCTGTTCCGCTGTCGGCGGATTCCCTCGCCGAATATGAGTGTAATATGCTTCAACGTCTTCTAAGCTTTTAGGAGTGCCATACGACATGACCAGAACACCTATTTTTGCTGTCACGGATTCCATCCCCTTATAGATTTAATAGGCTATTTTTAAGAACGCAGTTTGGCTGATTCTTTCAATACTTCCTGTGAATATTCGTGAATATATTCCGTTAATTCTCTAAGCTTCTCTAAGGAAGCCTCCGGGAATAAGCCATGACCCAGATTGAAGATATATCCCGGCTCTTGTACCCCTTCATCAATTAACGCTTTCGCGTGCTCTTTCAAGACGTCCATCGGCGCTGTAAGTAAATACGGATCCAGGTTGCCTTGAATCGCAAAGTTCCCACCTGTTCTGCGTCGGCCTTCGGACAAGCTCACACGCCAGTCCACCCCGATTACATCTGCTTGAAGCTTCGTAAGACTCGGTAGCAATTCACCAGAGCTTACGCCAGGAAAGTATATTTTCGGTACATCAAGATCGGATAATTCGGAAAAAATACGAGAAACCGTCGGTAACACATACTTTTCAAAATCGCGTGGCGCAAGGGCACCGACCCAGCTGTCGAACAATTGAAACGCTTTTCCGCCACTACGCACGTGACTGCGTAGGTAAGCGATAATCATATCACCGAGCTTGTCCATCAGCATTTCCCAGACACGGGGTTCACTGTACATTAGCTCTTTAGTCCGAATATATCCTTTGGAAGGTCTGCCTTCGATCAGATAGCTGGCAATTGTAAACGGTGCGCCTGCGAAAGTAATCAAGGGCACGTCCAGCTCCTTATCCAGAATTGCAATCGTCTCCAAAATATGTCCGAGATCACCTTCAACATCAATGGGCTTCAGTCTCTCGACATCTGCTGCAGAGCGAATCGGATTCTCGATCACAGGGCCAATATCTTTGACAATATCAAATTTCACACCGATAGAAGCGACCGGATTCATAATGTCTGAATACAAAATGGCCGCGTCCACACCTAGCTTGCGCACAGGCATCAAGGTTACTTCAGCCGCCAACTCAGGCTGTTTGCAGATTTCAAGCAGTGAGTACTTTTCCTTGATTTTACGGTACTCGGGATCATAACGGCCGGCCTGCCGCATGTACCATACGGGAACGTGCTCCGTATCCTGCTTTCTGCAGGCGCGGATAAAAGTGTCGTTGTAGGTCATGATAAGATCTCCATTATATTTTATAAGATTTTTTAAAATAAACGCTTACCGTCCTATTAAAGACGCCGATGACGTTTATGCTTGATCGGCATACTTACTATTATGCCCTTTTTAAAAGGTTGTAACAAGCAAAACGAAGATTGTGGAATGACAATCCTATGACATTACTATGACATGTATTGCACTTTTGAAGCTTAAAAAATGATATACTGATAAAATGTCTATTTTTCTGTGAATCATGTATTTTCTGAAATTCTTTGAAAGGAAGTGAAAGCACTTTGAAGAAATGGGAGACATGGAAGGTCAACCTCTTAGTGCTTTGGTTCGGACAATTCTTGGTAAATGCCGGAATGACGATGATCACACCGTTCCTGACCTTGTATCTTGCTAAGGATCTTGGAGTTCAGGGTGAGCATGAAATTGGAATTTGGGCGGGCCTTATTTTTGCCGCAAACTTTTTAACTTCTTTCATTTTCCAGCCACTATGGGGAAAACTTGCTGACAAATATGGACGTAAAATCATGCTCCTGCGCTCCAGCTTTGGCATGGCTATCGTTATGGTGTTGATGGGCTTCGCACAATCCCCTATGCAGCTGCTCTTACTGCGACTGCTTAACGGTACAATCTCCGGTTTCAATCCCGCTTCCATCGCACTCGTTTCGGGTACTACTCCGAAAGCACGTATGGGATTTTCGATGGGGCTGATGCAGTCGGGTTCTGTTGCAGGTACCATTCTTGGACCACTTATTGGTGGTTTTCTTGCTGATTTAATCGGATTTCGTCCGATCTTTTATGTCGTTGGCGCCTTGCTCTTCATCGCCTCTCTGCTGGCACTGTTTCTCGTTAAAGAGAAATTCGATCGTGCAGAAGCGGCACAAGAGCCACAGGTGTCAGTAATGGAGGGCTTGAAGGAATTGATCAAGATCCCTCAGCTCCCGGCGCTGTTTGGGGTAACCTTTTTGCTGCAATTTGCAATGATCAGCCCCATGGCCTTGCTGCCACTGTATGTTGAAAAGTTAAATGGGCCTGCTGAGAATATAGCCTTTTTAGCCGGAATGGTCAGCGCAGTTACAGGGATCTCCAACATGCTGGCTTCCCCCTTGCTCGGCAAGCTGAGTGATAAAGTCGGCGCACACCGCATTCTGACCTACGCGTTAATCGGGGCTTCGCTATTCCTGATTCCGCAAGCATTCGTTACTAGCGTGTGGCAGCTAATCATTGTCCGTTTTCTCATGGGGATTTTTATGGGCGGCCTTTTGCCCAGCGTTAATGCGCTTATCCGGTCTTATACCCCTGACGGGAAAGAAAGCCGCGCATTCGGCTTCAACGGCAGCACATTGTCACTGGGCAACATGCTGGGAGCTATCATAGGCGGCTTTCTATCTGGTTATATTGGTATTGAGGGGCTGTTTATCATCTCCGGAAGCTTGTTGCTGTTAAACACCATATGGGTCCGGCTTAAGCTATACAAGGCTACTCCGCCACGGCTATTTCGCTAAATTTCTGCTATTTCACCATAGCCAGCGCCAAGCCATCATAGGCTGGCAGACAAGTGCTGATCAGACGTTCATCGGTGGCGATCATTTCATTGAAATGCCGTACTGCCATAATGGCGGGTCCATTTCGATCTGTATTTAGCGTCCGACCGCGGAGAAAGATATTATCACCAGCAATAATCGCTCCTGGGTTAGCCAGCTTGATGGCATATTCCAAGTAGTTAGTGTAGTTCAACTTATCGGCATCTATGAAAAAGAAATCGAACTTAGCGCCCTCTGCTTCAAGTGCCTTCAGGCTGTCCATTGCAGGACCAATTCTACATTCCGTAGAATCACCGAATCCGGCCAGTTCTAAATTACGGCGAGCAAGCTCGGCATAATCGGCCCTCAGCTCTAGCGAAGTCAGCGTGCCACCTTCAGTGAAGCCGCGAGATAAGCAAATTCCGCTGTAGCCGCCAAGTGCGCCAATCTCCAAAATACGCGTGGAGCGGGACAGTCTAACAAGCATAGTGAGCAGTCTTCCGTACCCCGGCTCGACAGACACCTCCGGCATACCCGCTTGGACGATAGCTTCTTTTACCTGAAGCAGGATTTCGTCCTCGGTATAAAGTTGTTCACTGTATTCTTCTTGGGTAAGCATAAAGATTCTCCTTTGATGCCCCCCCGTTTTCTCGAATGAAGGGATGACGGGGAAGATTTTATGGTTTATGGAATGCCGGGCATTGTGAAGTGTCCCGCATTCCCCTATACTTGTATGGATGCTTTACTTAAAATATAAGAAACCATAGCTTCACGCTATTGTATATGTCTTATATTTTTGCGAGAAACGCTTATCGTCTTTAAAGGACGACAATGTCGTTTCTTCTTATTGTACTGGCTTTTTGTATTTATCTACAAGTTAAACGGAGTTGAGCGTATTTGAGCAAATTACAATTAATCGCTACTGCCCCTATGGGATTAGAAGCTGTAGTAGCGCGCGAATTAAACGAACTGGGTTATGAGACCACGGTCGAGAACGGTCGTGTATTGTTCAGTGGTGATTATATCGACATCTGTCGCTGTAATTTATGGCTGCGTACATCCGACCGCGTATTAGTAAAAATGGGTCAATTCCCCGCCAAAACCTTCGATGAGTTATTTGAGGGTGTTAAAGCGCTGCCTTGGGAAGACTGGATTCCCGAGAATGGAGAATTTCCGGTTGAAGGACGATCCCATAAATCACAACTAACGAGTGTACCCGCTTCCCAAGGGATTGTCAAAAAAGCTATCGTCGAGAAGCTGAAGCTCTCCTATCATACGGACTGGTTTCCAGAGAACGGACCTCGATATGTGATCGAAGTGATTCTGTTAAATGATATCGCGCTTATTACGCTAGACACCACCGGACCTGCTCTTCACAAACGCGGATACCGCAGACAGGCTACAGAAGCGCCACTGAAGGAAACGATGGCAGCCGCTTTAATCCAGCTTAGCCGCTGGAATGGTCACCGTCCGCTATATGATCCATGTTGTGGTTCAGGAACATTGTTGATCGAAGCCGCGATGATCGCTTGGAATATCGCACCGGGACTACGGCGTTCCTTCCCTTCAGAACATTGGCCAGTCATCCCTAAGTATCTGTGGGAAGAAGCTCGCGAAGAAGCTTTCGATGCCGTACGAGATGATTATCCGTTGCAGCTAACCGGCACGGATATCGATCCTGCTGCTATAGAAATTGCTGAAGCCGCTGCTAAAAGCGCCGGCCTGTCCGGAGAAATAACCTTCACCGTGATGGCTGCGGCCAAAGCAAGACCCCAAGGCGAATACGGCTGTATCATTACCAACCCGCCATATGGTGAACGGATCAGTAATGATAAAGAGGTGGAGAAGCTGACTCGCCAGTTTGGTGAGATGATGCTGTATCTACCGACTTGGTCATTCTTCGCGATTAGTCCTTATAAGGAATTCGAACAATATTACGGCCGTAAAGCGGACAAGCGTCGCAAGCTGTATAACGGACGTATTGAGTGTCAATATTATCAATACTTGGGTCCACTTCCACCTAGAAATCCGAAATAATTCGGAAGACTATTACGCCAAGCATGAACGCCTTCGGCGTCCTTATAAGGACGGTAAGCGTTTATGCGAGAAATATAAGAACGGACATCTACCTCGATTGAGGACGGTGTCCGTTTCTTCTTACATACTCAACTTCTGCGCTAGGAGGCTTTAACGTGTCACGAGATCCATTTAGTAGGAGCAGCGCAGCGGATAGAATGATCACTGTTGTCCGCTCCCGTTATATTGGTTACATCCTTTTTCTTGTCCTTATGCTCGCTAAGCTAATGTTTCTTCACAGCGGCCTGCATGCTCCTAATATTGATATGAACCGTCTCGACAAGCTCATTGCTCTCGGTTCAGTTATGCTGTTATCATTTTGGGTGTTATGGCTCCCCCGACGTGGACAAACCATAGCCCTGATAATCATAAACGTGCTCCTGACATTACTTATTTATTCTGATATTGTCTACTATCGCTACTTTCAGGATTTCATCACCGTTCCCGTTCTTTTTCAAGCCGGACAGATGGATGCACTTGGCGGAAGTATCTTTGCACTACTCCGTCCCTCTGATCTCTACTTGTTCGCGGATTGGCTGATATTTCTGGTTTACACCATTTGCGTAGTGTTATTCCGTAGGAACACGTCTACCTATAATAATGGACAGCCTTCCTATTATGCTCGCACAAGTCATTTTCGTCCCTCTTCACGCTTAATGAGAGGACTAAGACGGAGCGTTAACGGGGTTGTTGCATTGGTACTAGGCTGCATTCTGACCTTTGGCCCTATCCACTCTTATGCCACTACGTGGGCCAAGGGTTTATTCACTGGTAACTGGTGGAGCTTGGCGATGTATAACGTTACTGGACTCATTGGATTTCACGGTTATGATATTTACTTGTATGCCAAAGATCATTTAGGCCCGCAGCCTGAGCTTTCACAAAAGGAAGCCAACTCCATGAAGCTCTGGTTCAATAAACACAATGCTGAGCAAAGTGCTCTTAAAAACAGCTTTGGAAAATACAGCGGAAGCAATATCGTTGTTATTCAGGCCGAAGCTTTTATGAATTTTGTAGTGGGACGTTCGATTAATGGACAAGAGGTCACACCTAATTTGAACGCTCTAATCAAAGAGAATACCTACTTCAGTAATTACTATCATCAGACCTCACAAGGACGAACCTCCGATGCGGATTTCGCCTCGAATGGTTCACTGTATCCGCTGGTCTCCGGCTCAGTATTTGTCCGTTACCCGGATCATCAATTTGACACGTTACCTGCCATTTTGAAGTCCAAGGGCTATAGCACTAATGCCTTCCATGCGTATGAAGGAAGCTTCTGGAATCGGCAGATTATGTATAAGGCGATGGGGTACGACCATTTTTATAGCAAAAAAGACTTTAAGATCGACGAGCCCCTAGGCTGGTCATTGGGAGATAAATCATTCCTGCGGCAGTCCCTAAATATTATGGATTCTGTAGAATCGATCCAGGAGCCCTTTTACTCTTTTTTGACTACACTATCTAGTCATCACCCATATTCTCTCCCTGCGGCTAAGCATGGGCTTGATACCGGGGATTTTAAAGGTACCATCTTCGGAGATTATTTGCAGGCTGTTCATTATACAGATGAAGCTCTAGGTGAATTGGTGAGTGATATGAAGCAGCGTGGGTTGTGGGATAACACGATCCTTGCCTTTTATGGTGATCATGATAACTCGATCCAAGAAACCTCTTATTACGAACAATTTCTTGGTAAAAGCTTAAATAAGCTCGACATGCATCAAATCATGCATCAAGTTCCATTACTCATTCATCTGCCGGGTAATAACACCTCGGTGATTGATTCTAATCCGGCTGGTCAATTGGATCTCACACCTTCCTTACTCCATCTGCTTGGGATCTCACAAGATCCTTATTATCTCATGGGCAATAATCTGTTCAGTGGCAAAGAGCGACTTGTGACACTGCGAACCGGGGCCTTTGCCGATGCGAAGCGGTCCTATCTTCCAAGTGAAAATGGACAATTCAACAGCGGCACCTGTTATAGCCTCGACAGCCGCGAAGCCATTGACGTTGCGGGGTGCAGCACCGGATTCGAGACAAGTAATAAAAGACTGCAAATCTCAGACGATATCATGAAATACGATGGCATCAAGATGCTCCGAAAAGCAGAATCTGCACCATAAAAATTTCATTTATAAAACAAAAAGCCCTAAACTCCGTCAACAACACGGGTTTAGGGCTTTTAAAGTTGATGGATAAGACCTCTGCATTATTTCTGAACGGCCGGTTGCTTGATAAAAGCTTCTACCTTCTTCAACACTTCTTCCTCTGTTGGAGCACTCACATAACGACCATTAACATATACAAAGGCCCGTTTGCCACATGGACCACAGTACGACTTACAGCCGACCTTGATCTCTGCATCAGGCGCCATCTTTTGCAGTTTGGGTATGATACTCTTCAATTTCATAAAATTACATTCATCGCACACTTGTATATCGTTAGCCATGGAGCAACCCTTCTTTATGTCCCAAATTTAAGGCGAAACGTTTAGTGATCGCCGTGATTACCTTTAGACGGATTAGTAATAACAAAACCTTCTTCAGGAAGATATAAATAATCAACGACCACACCATCAAGGAGCGGTTGATTCGGATCAAGAATAACATCGATTTCTTTATCTGTCGAGACTACAACATCATTCTCATTAGGCGTGTCCAAATCCAGTCCGTAGTGTGCATGATCACCGTGAGCATGCGTAATCGCTACGCGAAGCTTCAACTCGCTGTTTCCTTCAAGTTCCATTTGTTTCTTTATCACTTTAGCCGCATTGCGGGTAATTTTGACCTTCATCTATCATCCATCTCCTAGTACTTAAATTAAATACTCAATTACCTATTTTAAAGGTAAATGATATCTAAAAGCAACTATATTAACAAATTAGATACACAATCCGAGGTAGATCTCACTTCACTGCCTCATTTTCCGGCCTGAAGTGCCGGGTATTTTCGTCCCATCCGTGACACGAACCAGCCCATAAGAAGCATCGTCACACCAATATCATCGATCGGTAAAAAAGGCATAAAATCCGGCAACACCCAATAGAGCAGCACTGGGATTGTGAATAAAAGCTTGTCCCCTACTGCGACTTTAGGGGAGATCACATATCGCCAGGAACTACTGAAGATAGTAGACCATTGTTTCAGTGACAGCAGTTTTTTCAGTTTCATAGTGGCCCTCCTCCCAAGTAAAAAGGATACAGCCGCGGATAACGTGTAGTGACGACAGCGGCCATACCCTATGGTTTATGTTACGCAAGTTTACTGTAATTGTTTCATAATTATTTCACATTGGATAGTATCGTTCCCAAAATTAGACCCGTTTCTAGCGCCATATCCTCAAAGTCTGCCAGTGGCAACGGATTTTTGCCGATCCCCAGTTCTACTGTAAATCCTGGTTTGCGAAAGGTCTGGATGAACCAATCCTTATACCCGGCATCGCTGCCGGTTAATTCGACTGCACGATAGCTGCTCGCAGCGGCCAGCCGTGTTGCTAATTCGCGGCTTTCGGGAGGCTCATATCCCCGGTAATTCCAGTAGATCTCTCCTCCTTGGCTATGCAAAGACACTGCAGCTTCTCCGGGCGCGTTCTCAGCAAGTACCGCTAGAGCGGCTGCCTCAGGTTCACTTAGCGCCTCAGGACCACTGTAATCACGCGGAGAGGGCAGGATTACACCACGACGTTCCCGTTCCTCTTCCCAATGAGCAGGGAACTGATCCCCGAGATCCACACCGCGTATATTGGCCTTCCAATGGCGAAAACTCCGCCGTCCCCCGTTCCATTTCATAAGGTCCTCATAATAAGGGTGGCCTGGTAAAACGCCTTCCTGCACTAACTCCACGCCGTCAGGGTTAGCCATGGGTACAGCCCATAGGGTCCAATTATTGTACCATTCCTCTGGACGATGACCATTCCATGCCAGACCTTTAGCATAAGCTGCTGCATACTCTTCTATGAACGACATCAGGCAAGGCGAGGTCAGCCATTCATTAGCATGTAGAGCCGCATTAACATGCAAATGGCGGGTTCCATTGCCTATTTTAAGCACATGAATTGGCTTGCCGAGCACACTGTAGCCAATTGGAAGTGCTTGTATAAAAGGATATTGTGCGATCAGGCTGCTGATGTCGTTCTCAACATCAACCGGACCGTACTCTCCACGTAAAAATACCACTCGCTCTGGAATCGGGGGCGGAATGACGAGCACTTTTCCCGGTGTACAGAAGCGCCCTGAGGACACACCTGGATTAAGCTTCTCCAAATCATCTACACTCACATTGAATAATGAGGTTATGCGTTCAAGATCGTCCCCTTCCTGCACCGCATACCTTTTACGTGGCGAAGACGGCAGAAATAAAACCTGACCCGGATATAAATAAGACTGTCTCCCAACCCATGGATTGCCTTGAATGACATGCTCAGGGGTTAATCCATGCAGGGCGGCAATTCGGCTTACGGTATCTCCCCTGCTTGCAATATATTGTCGCATTAGGTCTCATCCTCTCGGCCTTTAATTGCTGATACGGTGGATACAAAAATAGCAGCAAACAGCACTTAACTCTATTGTATGCAAGAGCCACTACCCTACATGAAGGAGAAATGAATCACAAGAAGAAACAACGTTGTCACCCTCAATAGATGGCAACTGTTTCTCGTAGAAATAGAAGGAATTTTAATAGTTGCGCAGCTAAATAATTATTATATTTCAAGAAAATAGGCTGGGAATTATGCTTCCCAGCCTATTTTATCTTACACTCCATAGAGTTTGTCCCTATTCAATTCAACATTGCTCTGCTTATAACGTGGATACTTGCCATACTACTGGAGTGCGTTTAATTTGTTCTCCAAGCCAGTCTCGGGCAATACGCTGAAACATTTCAGCATCACCACTGCAGAAGAACTGATGAATTGGACTTTCATCCCCGATGGACAGCTTGCCTTTATTGTATAAAATCGTGCTGATCTCACGAGCTGTCTCATCTGCGGAACTGATCAGTTTGACTCCCGGTCCCATAGTCTCTCCAATAGGCTCAACAAGAAATGGGTAATGAGTGCATCCTAAAATTAAAGTATCGATGTTATTATCTTTAATGCCTTCCAATGCCTGCTCTACAATTTCATAACTTTTCTCTGAGCGGAACATGCCTTGCTCAACGAGTGGGACAAGCGCTGGGCAGGCTTGACTTACAACCTCAACAAAAGGAGACAGCTGCTTTAGTGCGTTAGTATAAGCCCCGCTGCCGATGGTTCCTATTGTACCGATCACGCCGACATGTCCGCTCTTGGTCGCGCTAATTGCAGCACGGGCTCCGGGATGAATCACCCCAATGACAGGGATAGAGACCTTGGCTGAGATATAATCGAGTGCCGCAGCTGTTGCGGTATTACAAGCGATAACAATCATTTTAGGATTAAACTGGATCAAATAATCTACAATTTGTTCTGTAAACAGTGTTACTTCCTCGGTCGAACGGGGTCCGTACGGAGCTCGGGCCGTATCTCCGAAATAAATGATTTTCTCCCGCGGGAGTTGCCTCATCACTTCTTTGACAACTGTTAGCCCTCCCACACCTGAGTCTAATATTGCAATAGCTTGCTGCACGAACACACCGCTTCCTTCTACTTGTTTTGTGTAGCTTATGTAAGCCGAAAACAAAATGTACCTGACTTTCAGCCCCAATTGCAGATATTACTCCTTTTGGACTCTTAGTTCAAGCCAATACTTTTTCCATCATTTAGCAGGTCTATAAGAATGAAATAAAAAAGCCACCTTCCGCCCAATGCGAAAAAGCGGCTCTATTAAAAGAGAATAAGTACTTTTTGACCGTAAAACCAAACACTCCATCCACTGTTTCATTATGCGATTTCGTTATTGTCCTTGTCATCAAGCTGAGCTTCTTCAAGACTAGCTTCTTCACTACTTACTTCTTCATTTACAGGCAATACCTCTAACTCTGTTACCTCTTCCAAAGTGGCCGCTGCCTCTTGAATCGTTTCTTCCGTAGCAATTCCACTTACTGCTACAATAGCAGTGTCTTCTTCTACAGCATTCGAACATGATTTGCTCCATTCGCGAACCTCATGGACTACATGACCTAAAGAATCCTTAGCTTTGTCATACAGCTCAACGCTCTTGTCTCCAGCCTGCACAGCAATTCCCTGTACCTTTTCAATGCCAGCAGCTGTTCCTTCCGCAATATCCTTGCGCAGCTCTTTACCTGGCTTAGGCGCGAACAGAAGTGCTGTCACTGATCCAACCACACTTCCGACTAAAGCTCCCCATAACAAACCTTTTGTGTCTTTTTTCATCGTTTCATCTCTCCTTTAAATTCATTGCTCCCCGCTCTACCGGGCTAATGCCTATATCTGCTATATCATAAGCAGCAGGAGTTTGTCTTGTGACTAATTATTACAACTTTTCAGAAGTTTTGTCTGTTACATTTTTGGGTGTAATTGCGTATCGGCAGCATTGTCCGCCTTCTGCCATACATTCACTTCGTGTAACCTTAGCATCCAGCAATTCCTCAAATAGGCTATGCTCGCATTGACAAGCTTTACGATACTGAGTAGCCACCTGGCGAATCGGGCAGTTGTATTCTTTTATGACATACGAACCATCCTCTTCACGGTTCCACTCTGCCATATATCCACCGGCGTTTTGGATCGACGATAACTCAGCTACTCGCTCTTCCAAATTCCGGCGTTCCATCATCGGTGCATACTGGGTGAGCATCCGGCGACGGCGTCCCTCAAATAATGTATTAACAGCTTCCAATCCACTGCCATAATCCAATTCACGCAGAAGCTCCAAAGCCAGATTGTGATAGCTTTTTGGAAAATACTCTTCGGACTTCTCCGTTAAAGAATACATATGTAAAGGCCGCCCCATCGCTTGCCGAACCACTTTTGTCTTAGCAAGTCCCTCCTGCTCCAGCTGAAGCACATGACGGCGGACACCCATCTCTGTAATTCCCAATTCTTCTGCCAGCGCGCCGATGGTCAGTGGTCCTTTCGTCTTCAGGAGCGTCATAATCAAGTGCCTTGTCGATCCATTTTCCTGCCCCATCTTCATCATAAAGGAACCCCCTCTCTTTCACGGCTACCGCCTATTTTATATGATTCTATCTTATGCTATTATAGCGTTACACCGGACCCAAGTTCCTGATCCAAATAATTCCCTACTTCAACAGCAAACTTCTCTAGCACCTCTGAAAGGATTGGTGTGAGCGGGTGTAGTGCTTCTCTTTCCCAGGCAAAATAATCCTGCACGAGCGGCTTACGAAGTGCGACAAGCTCTATCAATCGCTCGTAGATCTCACTTTTACCTAGCACTTTTTCTTCATGTATAATTGAAATGATATCCTCATAACTTCCGGCATCACGCATAATAAAACCGTCAATCAGACAACTACCAACGTCCGTAACCACTTCTATCGCCAGATGAAGGCAGCGTTCTTGTATTAGTCCGGTTAAAGTATTGCCATCCCATGAAGCTGTTACAGTCCGAAGACCCGTGGTTATATCTGGGATTTGAGCAAGAATGGTTTCGATTTGTTTGCGGTTGACATAATACACAGCAATACCCCCATGTCAAAAATAGTTAGAGAAATCTGCATTATCCCTACTTACCGCGTTTGCCGCGGCGTTTCAGCCAAAAGAACATAATGAAACATGCCGCAAGAAAAACGACCAAATAAGTTAACGCTTCCATCGGATACTCGAGCTCACGCATTCCTGTCACCGCTTCCGGTATAAAATGATGATGCTTGTTAATCAGTGCTTAAATTACGTAATCCACAGCAATTGAAAGTTCTTTAACTTCATTAATATGAGCTATAACTTCCTTGTGCGCCGGATGAACCTGATAAGCCTGTAAATCATCTAGAGAAGCTACCACCGTAACTAGAGCAATATCAAAGGATCGATCAGAATGAATGATATCAGCACCCACTTCAATCGAAAGGAGCTGCGGGATTTTACCTTCCATATTTCGCAGTACGGCTACCGTTGCCGCAACGCTTTCTTCGGACCGGTCCTTCAATTTAAAAAACACAATATGCTTGATCATTCTAACTCGCTCCCTGTTGTAATATTGTAATTAGATATTAAAAATATATCATAAGCTTACGTGTTCTGAAAGAAACTTAAAAGGTGATTACAGAAATAGCAGCATTAACCATTGCCGATGTACAGGAAAGTGTTGTAGTATATTTTTAAAAAATCGGAGGAATTATGCCTAGTAACCAACAAGAAACTCATAATATCCAGGCGTGGTCTCTGATCAATCGCAAATATCTTGGACAAGGCGTTCGTGTAAAAAGATTCCGCCGTCCAAAGCGCAGCCAGATTAGAAACCGTGTGTTACTTGCTGTATTGATGGCTAAGGATATCAAACTTTCACGACTTGCAGAAGATCTTGGTATATCCTCTCGCAGCGTAAGCGCCTGGGTGTACGAAGGTCGTATCCCTTCCAACAATAACATTGACAAGACCTGCCGCCTACTCGGGTACCCGCCCCACATTTTGTTCAATGAAGCACTGATTCGTCAGAGTCCAATTGTATGTCAACCAACTCCTTCACGATTTATGAAAAGAAGTATTACCAGTTCGCCTCGCAGCAATGTGATTCTAACCGGCCTCTGTATGGTTTACGATTTTTCCGTAACCGATGTAAGTATTTGGATAGGTGTTCATCCCGGGACGTTTCGAAAATGGTTGCACAGCAGCCATCTGCCTACCCCTGCTCTGCAGGAAAAAGCCGAAGCCTTCTTCCGAATTCCACGCCATATTCTATTTGCAGACTGCGGAACGCTCTAATGTGATCCTATTGCTTAATAAGTTCAAGGCCAGCCCTTTTTCCTTAATTAGGAGAAGGGTTTTTTGCCATATTTTTTTCTTAAAAAAGGGTCATACTACTGTTTAGGTACATTGTTCAGTACTAAAGAACGGAATAGGAGGCGTAAGATGAGACTTGACGGAATACTATCTGAAGGCTACACCGATACTTGGGACGTGGCCCCCGGTGTCATCGGACTACGAACCATGTTCGTAAATTGCGCATTCATCGGCCAGCCCAATTCGGACTGGATCATTGTAGATACGGGACTTAGCTCTTACACAAACAGAATTATAGATTTTGCTAAGGAGAAGTATGAGAAGCCTCCGGTGGCAATTATCCTGACTCATGGGCATTTTGACCATATCGGGGGCGTAAAAAAGCTTATTGAGGAATGGAATGTACCCGTGTATGCTCATCCACTAGAACTTCCTTATCTAACAGGTAAAGCGGATTATCCTCCAGCGGATCCGGCCGTAGGCGGCGGGCTGATGAGTATGGTGTCCTCATTATTTTCACATCATGGTATCGACCTTGGATCAGCCATACATGCGTTGCCGGAAGACAGAACCGTCCCTGGTGCAAAAGGCTGGAAATGGATCCATACTCCCGGTCATAGTCCCGGTCATATTTCTCTATTCAGACCAGAGGATAAGGTTCTGATTGCTGGTGACACCTTTCTTACAGTCAAACAAGAGTCCGTATTCGCAGTGGCTACACAGCATCAGGTTGTGCACGGCCCACCCTCTTATTTCACGACGGACTGGGAAGATGCGGAAAAGTCGGTCCGCACTCTCGCACTGCTAGATCCACATATCGTTCTCTCTGGACACGGGGTACCTATGGAAGGTGAAAAGTTGTCTACTCAGCTTGCTCATTTATGCAAAAACTTCAAAGAAATGGCGCTACCAGGTCAAGGGAAGTTCGTTTGATCGTTTGATTTTCTTGCTAATATAGACCTTAGGACGTATTGATGGGCAGATCCCTGAGGATCTCTAAGTATCTCCATATGGGTACCAGTCTTTATAATTTCCGTGTGCTCAAAATGCTGTTTTAAATCAGCTTCACTAAAAAAATGAGCATACTTTCCTGCTTTATATTCATAGGTCGCAGGTTCCAAACATGCTCCACAGCCGTAATTCGGATCCTCATCTGAAAAAGAAGTAAAATAAAGCAGACCTCCGGGATGGAGCTGTTCCAGACAATTTGTTAGCAACCTACGACGATCCTCAATAAGAAATAGATGTAACAAGTCATAGCAGTAGATAGCATCAACCTTTGTCTCGAGACTGCAGTCTAACACGGAACCGGAAATAAAAAAGCATGCGGAGTCCCACTCGGCCGCAATCGTAAGTGCGGCTCCGCTTAATTCAATACCAATAGTCTCAAATTCACTGGAGAATACCTTCGTATTCCGTCCATAACCTGCTCCTGGCACCAGTACAGACTTCACATTATGCTTACGAAAGAGCCCCTTTGCCTCCAAAGCCGTAAGGCTTGGATCAGTTCCCCAGACCATTCCTTCCTGAGCGAACCGCCGGTTCCAGTAATCGGACATTCGTCATCGCCTCACTTCGCTTTAATTGCCCACCACTCTATACCAATATTGATATATCTCCTTAAATCCGAGCTTGTCATACAAAGCCGAAGCACCAGCATTCGCTTGTACAACCTGCAAAAAAGCGGTTGTTGCTCCCTGCGTCTTTCCCCAGTGTAGCAATGCAAGGAGCAATTGTTCCGCCATACCTTGTCTACGCTGATCGGTAGCAGTGATAATATCAAAGAGACCTATGTATCCGTTCTGAATAATGCCCAGACCACAAGCGGTAGGAACACCGTCATTAAACAAAAGAATATAACCCTGCTGCAAAAGAGAAGCGGATAACATTCTAGTTAAGGTGCTCCGATTGTCTTTTGAGAGCGCAGAGAGCTTTGTAAATGCATTTAACCACTCTTCAGTCAAGCTCTCCTGAACTTGTATCTCATATCGAAGATCAGGAGCAGCTAATCCCTCCAGTTCTAATAGCCTAACAGATGATGGCTCGACAACTGTGTAACCACGCTCTGCTAGCGCCTCATCCAGGTTCGCAGGCTGGATATACGGCGTTATTTTAAATACTGGCTTTAGTCCAGCATCCTTATAGTACTGCTCTGCAAGCTTAATTTGGTCTGTAAGATCGGCATGATAGCTTTCAGCACCATATAACGGATTGACCGAATTAGCCCTTTTCGTATAACCAGCTGCTGTGCGCAGAACCCAGCCATTCAGGAGAACACTCTGCTCCGCTGGCCAAGTATTAAGTGTGATTTCTTCGATCGATTTATACAAGTTATCTCCTCCTTATTAGCCACGTTCCCGCTTATTACGCATCGCTGGCAGCAGTATCACTGCTTCATCCGCACGCGAAGTAAAATAGTCGTATTCGGGAGACTCCTTGCCATAAATGGCTATTTTGCCCTCATTGTTGTAATGGACACCCCAGCCGAATCGCTTCGGAAGTAGAGAGGCCCGCAGGCATGGATGGTTTCTAGAGAATAGCTCCTTCCATATTTCTTCCCTACGGTTCACACGATCTTCTAGCGGAATTTGTTTATGGCGTACATGAACCTCAAACAGAAGCTCTTCATGATTGTATTTGTAAGGCTCATTAATAAGCAGCTCATATTGAATCACATGCGCAGGCGGGAGTGTACGGCAAGACATCGGCGGGATTCCCGTTTCCTCAGAACAATCCTCTGCTACACGTATGAAAGTGTTTGTATAACTCATGGGCATCACCTCTATTTTTAATTGAAATATATTCCTTCTATGATAATTCATAGTCACTATAATTGCACAGCAAAAATCCGGAACCTCAACCTCCTGGATTCCGGATTTTTACCTGCTATTTCATACAGATTCTCTATTCCTCAGCCGCTGCCGCAAGGAGTTCTTCAGCAGGCCACGGAAGCGGATTATTAAACGTTGTCCAATCCTGCTTCAACTCATCTTTCGTCAACAAACATTGATCCAATCTCGCTTCGATTTGTGCTGAGTCCATACTAACACCGATAAACACGATTTCATTCATTCGATCGCCCCACCGCTCGTCCCACTTGGCTTTCATTTCAGGTTCGCTTTCCAATACCTCCTGCTGCTGATCCTCAGGCATTGTAGCTAGCCAGTAGCCGGCAGGTCCGAACTGAATCGAGGGTCCAGCCTGGCTGATACTCGCTGCAAGATCACCCTCTGCGGCAACCCATACAATCCCTTTCGCTCTGACAACTTCCTCAGGCCAATGACTAAAGAAAAAACTTAACCTTTGCGGATGAAAGGGTGTTCTCCGGCGATAGACAAAAGAAGATATTCCGTATTCCTCCGTCTCAGGCGTATGTGTCTCCTTATTAAGCTCCGTAATCCAACCGGAGGACAAGCTTGTTTTTTCAAAATCAAACAATCCAGTACTAAGAATCTCCTTCGGATCTACCACTCCGTTAACCATACGGATCAGCTTGGCTGTCGGCTGAAGTTTGCGGAGCACAGCTTCAAGCTTGTTAAGCTCTTCTTCTTCTAGCAGATCACACTTATTAAGCAATAACACATCACAAGTTTCGATCTGATCAATGAGCAAATCCACAATATCGCGATAATCGTCTTCGTCAGCCGTTTGATTACGATCGATCAGACTATCACCAGAAGAGAAGTCATGCCAGAATCGGCCAGCATCCACAACGGTCACCATCGTGTCCAATTGAGCGAGTGAAGTCAAATCAATATCCAGTTCTGGGTTCGCATAAGTAAAAGTCTGTGCCACCGGAACAGGCTCGCTAATGCCAGATGATTCGATCAGGATGTAATCAAACCGCCCTTCTACAGCCAGCTTTTGCACTTCAACAATCAAATCATCACGGAGTGTGCAGCAGATACAACCATTAGACATTTCAACTAATTTCTCTTCCGTTCTGGAAAGTACATTACCAGACTTCACCAGATTGGCGTCTACATTCACTTCACTCATGTCATTTACAATAACGGCTACTTTGAGCCCGTCACGATTGTGCAAAACATGATTCAACAGCGTTGTTTTTCCGGATCCTAAGTATCCACTTAGTACGGTAACGGGAATCTTTTTCATAAACCACACTCCTATATTTGTTAAAGCTCAAAATTTTAATACTACGGTTCTTACCGGGTTTCGCGATGTAATGTAACTTTTTTAAGACGTGGACAATATTTCTTCATTTCCATACGACCCGGATGATTTCGTTTATTCTTGGTAGTGGTATAGTTGCGATCTCCAGTCTCCGTACATGCCAAAGTAATGATCACTCTCATCGTTTCATCTCCTTTTTTAAATCGTAATAATTACGATTAACATATCGTACACGTTTTATTCACAATCTGTCAACTATGATCTTGTAAAAATTCCAACTCTCTTAATTTTGTGGTCTTTCTTGCGGACAAATCACGTATAGATGGAAATATAAAAATATGATTCTTGTAATTCCAAGAGAATCAGGCAGGAGTGGAGATCATGAAGATACCAGTAATTATTTTGAGCGGGTTTCTGGGGAGCGGGAAGACAACTCTGCTGTTGTCCCTGCTGAAGGAGAGCAAGGTAAGAGGTCTGAATCCTGGCGTAGTCATGAATGAGATGGGTAAGAGAGATGTAGACGGGTATATTCTGCAAGAGCATACGGGTACAACCGTTACTAAGCTGCTGGATGGATGCGTATGCTGTAGCCGTAAAGAGGATCTGGCAGATAGCCTGCTGGTACTGCTGAGAGCGCGCCCCGATGCTATTTATATCGAGCTTACTGGCGTCGCGAACCCAGAAGAAATCGCCAAAACACTTCAAGAAACCGCTCTACAGGAAAAGGTCGAATTGCATTTTACGATTACCTTATTGGATGCAGAAAACGCCTTGGAATATAACAGCAGACTCTCCTCTGACAAACAACTGGTTCGAACTCTTCGCAAGCAGTTGTCCACCGCCGATCTCATTGTCGTTAATAAGAGCGATCTTGTGGAACCCGAAACCTTATGGCGAATTGAAAAGGGAGTCCGAAAGCAAAATTCAGAGGCTGAAATCGTATATACCCATTACAGCGAGATCAACCTTTCTCCGATATTATCAGGAATCATCCCACGTAAAATCATCGCTTCTGCGCCACAACGAGCACCTCAAACCTTTAAAGGCGCAACACTTAAGCAAATGAATTCAGAACAGGGAGCTACAGCTGTAAAAGAACGGCAAGAGGAGCCCCATGCTTCTTTTTCCCAAGTGACCGCCATCACGTTAACCATCCCGCAAGCAGGGACTGTAATGCCTTCCAAAGAGCAGATAGAGGCTTTCTTTCAAGAATGGGGTGACAACCTGCTCCGTGCCAAAGGGCATATCCTTTTGTCCGAACAGGAACCGGTTCAACTCGTCCAATATGCGGGAATGCGTACGAGCTGGGAGGCATCACGTTACCCCGGAATGCCTTATGTAGTATTCATAGGGATGAATTTAGATGAGGAACTGCTGGCAGATCGGTGGAAAGCCTTATTCGCACCTTGACTACCCTATCTCCATTAAAAATACTGCCGCTGCTTCTACCGGTCTCATTCCTGATTATCGTTGGTTTTATATGGGTGCCAAATCAACTAGAGCTACTAGACAACGCGTACATTGACACGTTCAAAACCGGCTTTATCGGGATTTTGCTGGAAGCCTTGCCGTTTGTGTTAGCAGGAGCTTTATTATCCTCGCTGCTTCGCGTCTTTATCCCAGATGAAATGATCTCCCGCTGGATTCCACGGCAGGCGCTTCCGGCCATTTTATTCGCTTGCCTGCTCGGAATTATTTTTCCTGTATGCGAATGTGGAATGATCCCTCTCGTCCGCCGACTAATCCATAAGGGGATGCCTGTCTATGTGGCGATCGTGTTTATTTTATCCGGACCCATCCTAAATCCAGTCGTCTATGGAGCAACACTGACTGCATTTCGCAACCACTCGGAACTGGCCTATGCCCGGATGGGTCTAGCCTTTGCTGTCGCCTGTTTTATAGGTTTGATTATCTATGCAACAGTGAAAAAGTCCCCGATACGCCTAAGCGTTCAGCGTGAAACCGATAACACTCATCATAATAATTCTCGCGGAGGAAAGTTAGCCGCCATCTTCGTGCATACCTCGGATGAGTTTTTTGAGATGGGAAAATATTTAATCATCGGCTGCCTATTGACCGCTGGCATTCAGACGTTTATGGTACAGGACAGTCTGGCTGCGATCGGAGATAAGCCGCTCGGGTCTTATTTTTTCATGATGGGACTGGCATTTGTGCTTTCACTCTGTTCCACCTCAGATGCCTTTGTTGCTTCCACCTTTGTACATTCTTTTCCGGCAGGAGCACTGCTTGCTTTTATGGTATTTGGGCCGATGCTGGATTTCAAAAATTCATTGATGTTACTCTCGTTGTTTAAGACCAAATTTGCGCTATATTTGTTCTTTCTTATCTTTTCGAGCGTGTTTATTGGAGCCGTACTCCTGTCGTTATGGCTGTAATCATAGAGATAGCAAGCAGATGCTTACCACATAGTTAGGAGGAAGCGCATGAATGACTCTCGAAGCATCCGATTTCACTATTTGTTAAGGGCGGTCATTCTGCTCGCCTTCGCTCTCTATATCGGGCATTTAGTACAGCAGGACGCTTTGCATTATTATGTAGCGCCCAAGCTAGCACGCTGGGTTCAGTTATGTCCAATTCCTCTGACACTTATGGCGCTCAGCTTGGCCGTTCAAGCCTTATTTGGTAAGGGAAGCGTACTATGTGACTGCGAGCATCGTCTTCCACATTCCATATTTAAAAGCACAGCGCTCTATGGATTATTCCTGTTTCCACTGCTGCTTGGATTTGCACTTCCTGATCGTGCCTTGGGAAGTATGGCCGCTAGCAAAAAAGGGATTTCGTTCTCCTCATTACCATCAGAAACTAACAACGCTGTTAGATTCGAATCGATTGATCCTTATCATGAGGAGCTCACCGAGCTGGCTAAAATTCTATATGCGCAGCCTGCTATCCCTGTGTATTCTGCTATTTTCTCTGAAACACTAGGTGCTATCGACTTGTATAAACAGCAATTTGAAGGCAAAGAAATTTCCGTTTCCGGTTTTTTATATCGCGATGACAGCGAAATGCCAGAGAATGCTTTTGCCATTGGCAGATTTTTGGTTCAGTGCTGTACCGCCGATGCTACTCCGTTTGGGATGTTGGTTGATTCCGGCAAACTAAAAAGCTTGCCCACCGATACCTGGATAGAGGTCCGGGGCAAGCTTCAAGTTGTGCAATACAAAGGCCAAGAAATAATGCAAATACGCGCAGAAGCAATTACACCAATCTCGCAACCAACAACACCTTACATTTACACGAGTGCTGACTCCATAGCTGCATGGAGAGCTTTTCAGGTTACGGCCAACCCTACTAAATAATTGCGTCCAGCTCATCCTCATCATTCACAGATCGGTTAGGGTTAAATACTTCAACCATAATACGGGCTGGTATACAGATGATTTGCTGCTTTGGCCTAGAAATAAACCCCATTTCCAAAGCAATTCGCAAAGGAGCGTCAGAATATGTCATTTGGATCCCGTAATCAAATACCTTTAAGGTATTGTGACCAAACTTTGATTGAATATCTATAATTTGCTCTTCTTTAGTCAAAGAAACGGTCTTGTATTCCTTACCATCAACCGTAATTATAGCTTTCAAATCGCCTTGTTGATACTGTTCATTATGGGTGTCCCACCACTTGATTCCGTAAATCAAACCCGCTGCGAATAGAGCTAAAAAAATAATTACAAAATCGCCACGCTTCATCTTTAACAAGGTATGGATCCTTTCACTGACAATATATTCGTAATAATTACGATTACAAATATATTAATCTTACGCTCTTTTGTCAATGACACTCCTCATCCTTAACGAATCCGAGTAGACCAATCTTTTAATACCCTGTCAAGCTCCTTTATGGAGATAGGTTTGGAGATGAAATCCTGCATTCCTGCACTCAGACACATGTCTTTATCTTCATTTCTGGCAAAAGCTGTGGCTGCAATAATAATGGGAGACAGCCCGAGCTTCTCACGTATGATTCCTGTTGCTTCTATCCCATCCATAATAGGCATCTGGATATCCATAAAGACGAGATCATAATTCTTGGACAGCACAGCTCGAACTGCTTCCTCGCCATTTGATGCAATGTCAGGGAAGTATCCCCTCTTCTTCAAATAAGCCAGCATCAGTTGCTGATTCACAGGATGATCTTCAGCGATGAGAATAGACATCGGTCCATATTCTCCCGTATCAGATGCTTTGGCGTTAGGTTTATTGCTTTTGTCTGTATCCACTGAAGGGTGGAGCGTAACCTTCTGATTCCATTCCTCTTTTGGCAAAGAGACCTCCACGGTGAAAAAGAACTCTGAGCCATGTTTCTCACAGCTCCTCACACCAATCGCTCCTCCGAGCAGCTCCACCAGCTTTTTGCTAATGGCCAGTCCAAGTCCTGTTCCGCCATATTTTCGATTAATGGAAGGATGCAATTGCGAGAACGATTGAAACAATAACCCTTGACTGGCGACCGGGATCCCCAAGCCCGTATCTTTAACCATAAATTTAACGATAATATTTCCTGACTTTTGAGAAGCTTCCAGGCTAGCAGAAATACTAATTTCACCTGTCTCCGTAAATTTCACGGCATTTCCCACTAAGTTCACGAGAATTTGGCGCAATCTTGCCTCATCCGTCACAATGACAAATGGAAGATCAGGTGCAATATTGATAGTTAATAACAACCCTTTTTCTTTGACCTTCGGATAGAATAGCTCACTAACGTTCTGTATCACTTCACGCAAATCCACCATTTGCAGTTCAAGTGTCATCATGCCCGCTTCAATTTTGCTGAAATCCAGCACTTCATTCAAAATATGAAGCAATGCTTCTCCGCTACTCGTAATGATTTGTGTGTAGTAGCTCTGCTCTTCATTTAGCTCTGTCCCTGAGAGCAAGTCTGCCATTCCTATAATACCGTTCATAGGCGTACGCAGCTCATGGCTCATGATCGCTAGAAACTCCGATTTCGCCCGATCCGCTTCCTCAGCAGACTCCTTCGCTCGCACAATCTCCTTCTCTTCTGTGATATCTCGGAAAACCACTACAGCCCCGATCCGCTCTTCTCCATCAAAAAGAGGCGTCATGCGATATCTGACCAAAAAACTGGAACCATCTTGCCTCCAAAACACACCCTCCTTCTCTTCGAAAGAACGATTATTTAGGTGCGAGGGAATGAGCGTCTTCTGAATGCCCAAGAATGGCTCATTATCCAGCCAAGTCTGATGAATCGCATGGAATTTGCTGTTCAACCATTCCGTTGGATCGTATCCTAGCATAGTAATGGCCGCTGGATTGATGAACATCGTATCCCCTTCAAGATTCATACCAAATATACCTTCAGATACCGAATTTAATATTAAGGCATGCTCGTTACTTAACTTCTCTATTTCTTCAAAATGCCGTGCCCGTTCCGCAATGTCCCGGGTTACGCACACCAGCTCCTGCCCTCCAAAGGTCTCCGAGTAGATGTATCGAAGTGTTGTCTCCGTCCAAATGTAAGTTCCATCTTTGCACAGAAACCGAAAGGTCACAGGCTCAAGCTTCTTCCCTTCCAAACAACTGCTAAGATAGGACACCACCTTCTCCTTATCCTCAGGATGTATGTAATCTATACCTCTCGTTTCGTACATTTCTTCCGGCGTATAGCCGAACATAGTCTGGCAAATAGGTGATGCATACAAATAGGTGAGATGTCCGTCCGCTGTATTTCGTGAAATGAAATCCATTGAATTTTCCGAAAGGAGACGGTAATTCTGCTCACTATCACGCAGCTGTTCCTCCATTCGATAACGTTCGGTCACATCCTGGGCAATTCCGCTGATCTGTAGCACTCTTCCTTCTTCATCTTTAAGCACTTCCCAGTGCGCATCCAGAAATTTCAAAACCGCATCCGCACTCTTAATTCGAACCATAGCTTCGCCATTCGTCCCATTCGCAATAGATTCACGAACTAGCTTTTCAAGTCTTGTGAAATCATCTGGATCAATACAGGAAAAAACACGTTTGTAATCAAAATAGGAATGATTGCTGTCGTCCAGTGAAAAACCGAAAATGTTACGCATCTCTCCCGAAACCGTCAACCGCGCTTTAGTCGCATCCCATTCCCAAGATCCCATTTTTGCAAGATATTGGGCTTTCGCCAGCATATCCTCATATTTCTTACGCTGCGTAATATCCCGGCCGATGGTTAATATCTGCTTGATTTGCCCTTGCTCATCACGTACTACCTGTGAACTGCTCTCAATCCACAAATAATGTCCGTCCTTATGCCGGGCTCTACGTGTATATACTTCCGTATCTGAATAGAGCTTTCCGTGTTCGGTCATCTCTAAGGCGTCATCTACGTGATAATACTCAGGTCTTTTCGTGCCTATCATTTCATCGGGAGGATAACCTAGCAACAACTCCACTGAAGGAGACACGTAGTGCAGTGTACCGTCCGGTTCGCCAAAAGAGATCATATCCGGCGTATTTTGTGTGATCAAATTATATAAATGTTGGTCTTCCTGAATCTTATCTTCAGCAAGCTTCCGGTCTGTAATATCCGTTAGTTCTGAGATCAAGACAAGAGGTTCACTGGAATTCTCCTGAAGAATCAGAAATATATGTTGTGTTACCCAGATCATCCCGCCATCCTTACATATGAACCGTCTTTCTAACTCAATAGCGGTCCCAGGATCTGCTAAGAGATTGTTCAGGATAACGTAATGATCATCATTCGTCTTATCTTCTGGATAAATAAGATCAAGATAATGCATATTCAAAAGCTCTTCTTCAGAATAACCAAGCATACGCCAAAGCGCCGGATTGGATTGAATCACGGTCCCTTCTTCAGGAGAGACTACAGCAACCCCTATAGAAGACCGTAAGTATAGTTGCTTAAAAAGAAATTCAGACACCTGTGCAGCCTCCTCTTTTGAGATGGGGACAAACTTATTACAATCTCGTAATCTATTCCAGTATACCTTTTTTTCGGTAAATAAGCTTGATAGCTGAGTCCTAAATGATAGGCTGGTATAAATCAAAGAGATTGCGTGTTATCCTCACAGACAAAAAATAAACAGCAAGTCCCCAACACTCGGGAAGCTTGCTGTTAATACATATCACAACTTTAAATGACTATTCTATTATTAAATTCTCTTGCTGAAGCTTCTTAATTTTCTTTCGGATAGGTGCACCTGCTCTTAAAAAAACAAGTCCTAAAAGGATTAAAAAACCGCCTAGAATAACGTTAATCAAACTTATGCTAATGGATAAATTGAAATAATTCGTTACCCCAATGAGAATGTTGGCTAAACCAACAATGAACTCTATCCACATGACAGAATTCCATAGTGTATTGATTCGCTTAAAGTGCTTTATTTTGGATTCCAGATCCGTATAAATATCAAACGAACCTTCGGATGACTTCTTTCTAAGATAAATCCAGCGAACATAGCTGCACACACACTCGACTCCATTTTCTTCTAAAAACTTGAGGTATGCCATGCTTTCCGGATGAGCAGGCACATTATCTAAAAGCTCAATTCTATACGTATACCATTCTTAGGCGAGTCAGTAAACACATATTTACACCAGGAGTAGTGTGTAAGGGCCATGCCTTTGGCAGACATTTCATTAAGCCACTGTTCTTCCTTCTCAAAATCCCAAAACAGCTTACGAACCACATGTATCATTTGGACTCACCTCCAGCTATTCTCTTCCCATTGGCAATTAGCTCTTCCAACCGGATAAGCTCCCCCTGAATTACCGTCTTCCCTAATTCAGTAATTTCGTATTCCTTTCTTCGGGAGCCTTCTTCCCCCTCTACAGCTCTTATCCAGTTTTTCTCAAGCAAGGTGTTAATAGCTCCGTATAAAGTCCCTGCTCCAAGATCCACTCGACCATGACTTAAATCCTTCACATTTTGCATAATCGCGTATCCGTGCATTGCGGTGTATAGAGACAATAAAATGTAAAACACAGCTTCCGTTAAGGCTCCTCTTTCTGAGCTTTCAGGCATGATTCCATCTCCATTCTATTACTGCTAGCGATATATCGGTTACCGTAATATCATTATTACGGAAGCCGATATAGTTGTCAATACAAAAAAAAACTAATTTTAGTATTTCGGTCTGATCATGACCACGAAAAAAAAGCCTATCACGGCTTATTATTAACACCTCTACGTTCTAAGGTATCCGAGAGACAGGTATGCATTCTGACTAGTATAATATTTGGTCACATCCACGGCTCAAACATAGTGCTCGGTCAATATATTCGAACAATCATCAGTCAATTTTTCTTTGCTGCCCTTATGGGATTTAGCTTATATATTGTCCGTCGAGTGACAGGTAGCCTAATCTGGTCGATGTTACTGCATGGACTTTGGGATGTCTGATTATTCTTCTGCCGACAGCAGTGGCTAAGGTGGTTTGAGTATAATGAATCCGAATCTTGTTCCAGCCTTTTAGTATCTGATAGAGCGTACCACCGAATACGCAAAAAGCTCCTGAATCTCCCTATAAGGAAATTCAAGAGCTCTTTCATTGTTAATTGATGCGGTCGAGAGGACTCGAACCTCCACGATATTGCTACCACACGGACCTGAACCGTGCGCGTCTGCCAATTCCGCCACGACCGCACATTATGTACACCAATGAAATAATCACTGTACATAAGACTATACTCTTTTTTCGGATAAATAGCAACTTTTAATAAAAATCGATGTACAGATAAATCTAACAACAGCGATTTAAGCGATATAACATATTCAAATCCCCATAGGCATAACCAATCACAGTTATTCAGTTTATATATTTCACTTATAAGAGGCTGTTATGATACAACATAATTAAAAGAATGTGCTACGTCGGAAATATCACTGTAATTCCAAACCAGAAAGGACGAATACGTATGAACCAGCAGTGGAATACCGGAACCTATGATACTGATATGGCCTTTGTGTCTCAGTTTGGAGAGTCATTGATTGAGCTTCTTCGCCCCCAGCCTGGCGAACAAATTGTTGATTGGGGCTGCGGAACTGGTGATTTGGCAGCAGCCATCGCTGCTAGTGGTGCCACTGTAACAGGTATTGATGCTTCAGCCGAAATGATTCAGACTGCCCGTGACAAACATCCCCAGCTAAACTTCATCTTAGCAGATGGGCAAAACTATGTCGCGGAACAGTCAGTCGATGCCGTGTTCAGCAACGCTGCTCTACACTGGTTGACCGACGCGAACAGAGCTGCTGCTTCTATCACAGCTAGCCTACGAACAGGTGGACGTTTTGTTGCCGAGTTCGGTGGGCTGGGCAATATCGCATCCATCGTTACTGAACTTCCAAATGCATTTACCGCTATAGGGTGTATCGGTAAACTTCAGTTACCTTGGTACTTCCCAAGCATCGGGCAGTATACAACACTATTAGAACAACATGGACTGACTGTAGACCTCGCCCTTAGTTTCGACCGTCCAACCCCACTAGAGGCTGGAGAGCAAGGGTTCCAGTCCTGGCTGAACACTTTTGTTAATGGAATCTTAAGTGTCCTAACACTATCGGAACGAGAAGAAGTCCTCTCTTATATGGAACAGAAACTTAGACCGACATTATTTCAGGATGGCCGCTGGGTGATGGATTATCGAAGAATCCGGATCGTCGCTTACAAACGCGTCTAACAATGAAGGACTTGGCTTCTTCCTATGCAACAAAAAAAGAGTGTACTGGCGCGTGTCCGCACCAATACACTCTTTTTTATGGCAATCTATCTTCTATCTCCCACATATCGATCGCTACCAGCACCAAGTCCGACAACCAGCAGCAATACGCTTGCACCCAGCAATAAAACAAGCGGCATCGTCCAGCTATTCGTCACGTCATGCAGCCATCCGAATAATGCCGGCCCCATCGCAGCAAGCACATAACCTACGGATTGAGCCATCCCTGACAGTTCCGCTGCTTCTTGAGTGCTTCTGGTCCGCAGACTGAAGAACATCATCACAAGACCGAAGGCAAATCCTCCTGCAATCCCAAAGCATATCGCCCAAACAGCCATTAAAGCACTGCTACCCAGCCAAATTCCACCTATTCCGAGGAAATACAGAATAGCCGTGATGATTACTAGAATACGTTGGTTCTTCATCCGCCCTGCCCACAACGGCACAAAGAAAGTAAACGGCAGCTGCGCCATTTGCATCAGTGATAGTAGCCAGCCAGCATGGCTTGAGGACATCCCACGCTCACCAAGGAGAACAGAGAACCAAGCAATAAAGACATAATAAAGCAGTGACTGTAGGCCCATAAAAATAGTTACTTTCCAAGCTAGCGAAGAGCGCCACATATTCCCACTAGACACCGAGCCCTTAGCCCCAGTTCCTTGATCGAGCTTGCGCATTTGCGGAATCCAGAACAGGGTTGCCAGCGCTGCGATCATAAACCAAATCGCCAAAGTCCCTCTCCAGCCAAATCCAGCATTACTGGCTAGCGGTACACTAATTCCTGAAGCTACTGCTGCGCATAAATTCATAGAGACAGTATAAACACCTGTCATTAATCCAATTTTGTGAGGAAACTTCCCTTTAATAAGGCCCGGAAGCAATACATTACATACTGCAATGGAGAGTCCGAGTATCGCCGTACCTGTGAACAACAGTCCCGTTCCAGCTCCCGACCGGATTAAAATTCCCATAGCCAGCATGACCATAGCAATTAACAACACATTAGCCAAGCCAAAACGTCGGGCTAGCTTTGGAGCAAACGGGGACAAAATGGCAAAAGCCAACAATGGTAGAGTAGTTATAGCTCCTGCTAAAGTATTCGATAAGCCTAGATCATCCTGAATCATTTGTACCAGTGGACCGACGGATGTGAAAGGCGCTCTAAGTGCCGCTGCGATAAACACAATCCCCAACACTAGCAGCCAGCGATCATATTTGGTATCCGTTAAACCTCTATTCTGAATGTTTCCTTCTCGTTGCGATGCTTTCATCATGTATCCTCCTAAATTGCAACAAGCATAAACACCTTTGACATTCCTGTAAGGACGGTGAGCAATTACGCCAGAAATATAAAAATGTTTATTACATGGCATTAAGACCTATCATCCACTATTATTATAAAAGTTACAAGCCTTAAGTAATTTTATAACCCTATTATTGACAAAATCGAATGACATCTTTAGTATCCATATAATCAAGACAATTGAGAATCAATTTCATTCGATCTCCTACATATTCCTATAGAAAAGAGTGAACAGAATGCTTCGAAGGTTTTTTTCCTACTATCGTCCGTATAAAAAACTATTTATATTGGACTTCTCCTGCGCTGTTTTTGCAGGTCTTCTAGAACTAGCTTTTCCGGTAGCTGTAAATAAATTTATTGATGATTTGCTCCCGGGTCAAGATTGGCCGCTAATTCTTATTGCGTGTGTCGCGCTCCTAGCTATTTACGCCTTGAATACAGTTATGCAGTATATCGTTACATACTGGGGGCATATGCTTGGCATTAATATCGAGACCGATATGCGTAAAAAAATGTTCGATCATATCCAAAAACTGTCCTTCCGCTTTTTTGATAATAATAAAACAGGTCACCTCATCGGGCGAATCACCAACGATTTAAATGATATCGGCGAGGTGGCGCATCACGGTCCTGAGGATATATTTATCGCCATCATGACACTTGTCGGCGCTTTCCTACTTATGGCTGATATTAATCTGAAGCTGGCCATTATTACTTTTATTATCGTTCCAATTATGGCTTGGGTGATCATCTACTTCGGACGCAACATGACTTCCACCTATCGCCAGCTTTTTGGAAATGTAGGTAGTTTCAACGCCCGTATCGAAGATAATGTCGGCGGAATCCGGGTTGTTCAATCTTTTGCCAATGAGCAGCATGAACAAGAGCTATTCGCAGTTGATAATCAAATGTTCCGTAAAACTAAGCTTCTTGCTTATAAAATCATGGCCAAAAGTTTATCTGTCAGCTATATGATGACCCGCCTCATTACGATCCTTGTGATGATCAGCGGCGCTTGGTTCTTCATCAATGGCGAACTTCAAATCGGTGAGTTTGTGGCATTTATTCTGTTGTCCAATATCTTTTTCCGTCCGATCGAGAAGATCAATGCCGTTATCGAGAGTTATCCAAAAGGAATTGCCGGCTTTAAACGTTATCTAGAAATTATTGATACGGAGCCAGATATCAGCGATAAGCCGGATGCCGTAGAGGTATGCACTTTACACGGTGATATTACCTTCCAGAATGTCTTTTTCGGATACGACGAAGATCGTCCGGTTCTACAAAATATCAGCCTAAAAGTTAAGGCTGGCGAAACGATTGCCTTTGTCGGACCTTCTGGCGCAGGCAAAACAACTATTTGCAGCCTGCTCCCTCGTTTCTATGATGTCACTGGCGGGGCTATCACCATAGATGGCATCGATATCCGTGACATGAAGCTGGAGTCGTTACGTAAGCAGATCGGGATCGTGCAGCAGGATGTATTCCTATTCTCCGGTACGATTCGTGAGAATATCGCCTACGGAAAGCTGGATGCGAAGCTGCCTGAAATCTGGGAAGCTGCTCGGCGTGCCCATCTGGAAGATCTCATTCAGAATCTGCCAGAAGGCATGGATACAGTGATCGGCGAGCGTGGAGTGAAGCTGTCCGGTGGACAGAAGCAACGCCTAGCGATCGCCCGCATGTTCCTGAAGAATCCGCCGATCCTGATTCTGGATGAAGCTACTTCCGCACTGGATACAGAAACGGAAGCAGCAATTCAGCAATCGCTGGCGGATCTGTCCGTGGGTAGAACCACACTCGTCATCGCCCACCGATTGACGACGATAAAGAATGCCGACCGGATCATGGTCGTGAACGAAGAAGGCATCGCCGAGCAAGGCCGCCATGAAGAGTTAGTCCATGCCGGTGGCATATACAGCCGGCTGCATCAGGCACAATATAACGCTTAGGGACGTTATTCCCTAGCTAAATGAAGCAAGCCTAGTCGCCAATAACGTGGCGACTAGGCTTGCTTTTTAGTGCATCTCGCTGCTTCCAGCGTGAGATGCTAAATTGGTGAGTTAGGGAGTTATGAAGTTATGGATTCGCGGGAATGAAGTTTAGGGAAATCCTCCCCAATTCCATCGATAATACGGTCCCAATTTCAATAATTAGGGAATTTCTCCCTTTAAATTCACCTAATTAGCTCATAACAGTGGATTTCAGGCGATTTATAGGGAGAAATTCCCTAAAAAGCTTAAAAACCAGCGGAAATCAGTAATTTATAGGGAGGTTTTCCCTATAAATCAAACTCAAACACAACTCTGCACATAATAGTAGCTCTTCGCTCCGAAAATGTAACCATGTTCAATTTCCAAAAAAATTCCTACGACTTGCTCAGCACGATGAACGGGATTTCTACCGTTCTTTTCAGCGTTTCCAGCTGAATCAGCTTCATGAACGGGATTTCTACCGTTCTTTCCAGCTTTTTCAGCCAAATCAGCTTCATGAACGGGATTTCTACCGTTTATTTCTTCGCAATATGCACTTTAAGCTGCTTGCCCTTCACCGTCGTCTCTCTCATCGCTTGCAGTACCATTGCACCTTTACCGTTCAAAATATCCACGTAGGTCACATTGTCCTGAATTGAAATAATACCGATATCTTCTGCAGATATACCCTCAAGCTTTGCGATTGTGCCGACAAAGTCCACGGCTCTTAGCTTCTTTTTCTTGCCGCCGTTGAAGTACAGCTTCATGATCTCTTTGTTCAAGCTTTCGCTTTTGTCCTTCTTGCGGACAGGCTGCTTGTTAATTTTCTGCTCGAACGCATCCTTCGCGTAAGCAACGGCATCGTCCGAAGGAGCTTTCATATTCGGGATGCTGAAGCCAATATAGCCTTCAATTTCCTTCACCCACTTTTGCTCATTTGGAGTGACAAAAGTGATCGCTTTGCCTGTCTTACCTGCACGAGCGGTTCTGCCTGTACGGTGCACGTAGCTTTCTTTTTCCAGCGGAATATCGTAATTAATCACGTGGGTGATGTTCTCGATATCAATGCCTCTTGCCGCTACATCGGTAGCGATTAGATAACGGAATTGCCCTCTTTTAAAAGCATTCATGACCTCAAAACGCTCGTCCTGCTCCATTCCCCCGTGGATCTTATCACAGGGATATTCCAAATCAGCCAGCCCTCTAAATACCGCATTCACCTGTTCTTGTGTACGGCAAAAGATAATACAGCTGTCCGGATTCTCCACTGTAATAATATCGCTTAGTAGCGAGAACTTGGCAGCTTGTCTCACTTCAATCAACGCATGTTCAATTGTAGCGGTTGTAATTCCACTTGCTTGTATCTCAATTTCCGTTGGATCGCTCATATATTTTCGGCACAAATTCTTAATCACTTCCGGTAATGTAGCGGAGAAAACACAAGTCACTCGTTCTTTTGGCAGCTGCTTAATGATCTTTTCGATCTGCTCAATGAACCCCATACTCAGCATCTCGTCTGCTTCATCGATGATCAAATACTTGATCCGATTTAGCGGAAGCGTACCTCTTTCCATATGGTCGAACACACGTCCCGGCGTACCTACGACAACATGTGTTTTTTGAGTAAGTTCAATTTTTTGTGGAGCAAAAGGCTGCTTACCGAATAGAGCCACGGCCTTAACCCGTTTAAATCGTCCAATGTTGGTGATATCCTCTTTCACTTGCATGGCAAGCTCCCGAGTAGGCGTTAGAATCAAAGCCTGCGGCTTATTCTCCACCCAATCCACCAAATCACAGACCGGGATTCCGTAAGCTGCCGTCTTTCCGCTACCCGTTTGCGACTTAACGATCAGATCCTTTTGCTGAAGAGCTACAGGGATCACTTTGCTTTGAACTTCTGTTGGCGTCTCATATTTCAGGACATCCAGCGCTTTAATAATGTCTTCGTTTAACTCATAATCTCTAAATTGCAATTCACTCATCGTTCAACCTCTTCTATGCCGATTGTTCTGGTTAAAGCGGAAACTCCGCGATCCTTCATCTTGTGCATACTTATTATTATAACAGCTATTGGCTCCCTTGATTCCATTCCTTATAGAACTGGTCCAGATAATTAAGCATAAAATCATGCCGTTCTTCTGCTAACTTGCGTCCATAGGTTGTATTCATCAGGAATTTTAATTTTAATAACTTCTCATAAAAATGATTGATAGCCGTTCCTTTGCTGTAATCCCTGTACTCCTTTTGAAGCGATTCATCTCTTGGAGACACTTCTGGATCATAAGCTGGACGACCTTTCGCCCCTGAAAAAATAAAGGTTCTGGCAATGCCAATCGCACCAAGTGCATCAAGTCGATCGGCATCTTGAACCACTTGGCCTTCAAGCGTCTGCATCGGTTCTCCCCCGCCACCACTAAAGGACATCGTCTCAATAATCATCATAATATGATTAATTTGTTGCTCATCTGTAAGGTTTGAAGAAAGCCAGGTACGTACTTTAAGCAAACCTTCTTCTTTAGACGGATTAAGCTTCTCGTCAGCAACATCATGCAGCAAGGCGGCCATCGTGCAAACAAATACATCTGCGCTCTCGATCTTGGCAATTTCAGCAGCGGTGTTGCGCACTCTATCAGAATGCCACCAGTCATGACCCGTAGTATCTTGTCCAAGTTGTTCTTTAACAAAATCTTCGGTCCGAGCTATAATTAAAGATTCATTCATCGTAGAAAAACTCCCTTTCCTTAAGGAATATCGAAGCCCTATTATAGCTGATAACTTGTCCATTCGCCCACAAGAAATCGAACCAATTATAAATTCTTGCTTGCATGACTCCAAATGATCCGCTATAATCGGCATTAATCAAAATTTCGAAGGGAATTGGTTCTGATGAACACAAATACAATCATGCTGAATCAACTTCATTATTATCACAAACAGCGTTAGCACTCCTGAATTTTTTCAGGGAGGCTAACGCTACTCGCGTTGGCCTCCCTGCGGCATAGATCACGCGCAGGACCAAGAGGTCCTGCGCGTTTTTTTATTTTCTAAACTATGCCAATTCAAAGGAGCTACTAATGATGCAAAACATTAAAGGAACTTATGATTACTTCGGTCAAGAGCAAGCGCTCAGAAAGAACATTCAAAATACGCTGCAGGACTTGTTCGAGCTCTATGATTTTGAATCGATGGATACGACATTATTAAATGAATTGGAGTTATTAACCTCAAAATATGCAGGCGGGGACGAAATTCTTAAGGAAATGTACCAACTTACAGATCAAGGCAACCGCAAGCTAGGGTTACGTTATGATCTGACGATTCCTTTTGCCAAAGTGATCGCATTAAATCCAGGGATAGAGTTCCCCTTCAAGCGGTATGAGATCGGAAAAGTGTTCCGAGATGGACCCGTAAAACGTGGGCGTCTGCGTGAATTTCTGCAATGTGATGTCGATGTGGTCGGCATTTCCGGCCCTGAGGCTGAAGCTGAGCTAATGCAACTGGCTACCGAAGCGTTCCGCAAGCTAGACATTCCTATCATCCTAAAATGGAACAATCGACGTTTTCTCGGTGAGATTCTAGAGTCCATTGGCGTACCTGCGGAAGAGCAACTATCCGTTATGCTTACCCTTGATAAACTTGAGAAAATCAACATTAGTGGAGTGGAGAACGAGTTGATTAGCAAGGGGCTAGAACGTGCAACCATCGAAGCGATTCTAGCGCTTATCGAAATGGACAATCCAAGCTTTGAGCAGTTATGCGACAAATACAATCTCACAACACAACCGGGTGCGTCAGAGGTTCTCATCCTACAAAATCTAATCCAAGACATTGGACTACAGGAGACTTGCCGCTTCGATCCTTTCTTATCCCGAGGGCTTTCATTCTACACAGGAACAGTTTACGAGATCTTTGATGCATCTGGTTCCTTTGCCTCAAGCTTGGGTGGCGGAGGCAGATATGACGCGATTATCGGACAGCTAGTGGGCAGAGAAGATATTCAATATCCTACGGTGGGGTTGTCTTTTGGTATGGAGTCAATCATGGCGCTCCTAGCAGAACGACCTATCCAAGAAAATAGAGCAGCAAATGTTATGGTCATTCCCATTGGTGAGACACTACCACAAGCTTTAATTGCAGCAGCTGAGCTGCGTGCCTGCTCTATAAGAACCACTCTCGTATCCGGTAAAAGAAAATTAAAAAAGCAGCTCGCCACAGCTTCATCCAAAAACATCCGTTACGTTATACTGATCGGCGAAAGCGAATCAAGTGTTGATAAGGTACGTTTGAAAGATATGGTGGAACAAACAGAGGTTATCGTTCCGCTGGATGAAGCTATTTACCTCATCACTGGCTAAGCTGGTATTCGCTTAAAAAGATTCACATAAAAAAAGACCCCGCCGACGGCCGGCGGGGCAAAGTTTATATTTAAGGGAGGTTATATATGCACTATAACCTTGCAAGCTTAATATTTTATGAATGACGGATAAAGATTCCCTTAATCCTACTCTACTTAGATCTTAAACCGGTCTACCAGCCCCTGAAGCTCCTTGGCACTTTGGGTATTCTCGTCAGCCACCGTAACTTCATGGAATGTCTTCTCAACGATATCAGCCGTCTTCACCGCAATATCCTGAATCCCAATAGCCCCCTCATTTACTGTAGCAGCCACTTCATTGACCGCTATAGAAATACTAGATACAGCCATACTTAGATGATCGGCCGCAGTCTCAAATTGATTCATCAGCAAATTCACTGTAGTAGCATCTCTGTTATATTGCTGACTTACCTCCGTTAACCGCTCATAATCTCCAAGAACATTCTGGTCAATAAAAGCTAGTAACGCCTCTGAATTTTCCTTCATTAGTTCAACAGAAGCATAAACACCTGAAACGACCCCTTGAATCCCAGCCGCAGTCTCTGACGATTTCTCAGCCAACTTGCGGATTTCACCAGCTACAACAGCAAATCCTCTACCTGCCTCACCTGCTCTAGCTGCTTCGATCGCTGCATTCAAAGCAAGCAGATTGGTCTGACTAGTAATCGATAGAATCGTATCCGCCAGTACATTAATCTCTGAGATCGCATTCGACTGTTCAATTGCTTTTTCCATATCGATACGAACAGATTCATACACTCGCTTCGCATTATCCGTAGACTCTATCGCCTCATCTTGTAACACCATCGCCCGCTCACTGATCTGCTTGGAAACTTCAGCGCCTTCCTTCACATTACTGGAGATCTCGGACACATTAATATCAATTTCAGTTATCGCTGCCGTCATTTCTTGTGTTGAAGCTGCTGTCTCCTCCATCCCTGCCGAAAGCTGCTGTGTAGTTGCCGAATTATCATGAGCATTCTCCCGTACATCTATAGACAGCTTTTCAAGAGTCTCCGCATTATCAAGCACCTTGGTCGAGATCGTGATTAGACTACCCGCCATATCACGAAGAATAACCCGTGTTCGGAGCATCGCTATGGCTATCGTACCTGTTTCGTCTTTGTTTTTCGTCAGATACTCGTACTGGGAGTCATACGTCAAATTCAGCTCTGCCGTTCTATTTATCAAATCTGTCAATTTAGCAATCGGTGAAGAGATTTTTTGGGCAAAATATAAAGCAATCAACAATGCAATAATCAAACTTCCTGCACCCAGCAACAGATTAAAGCTTCTCATCTCATTCACTGGTTTTACAATCTCATCTAAATTTGCGGTTATCCCAAGCAACCAGTGGGTCTCAGGCATAACGGTATAGGCTGATTTTTTATCCACACCATTATATGTATAGCTAAGCAGGCTATCTTCTACTTTTTCCCCAGATTTCACACGCTTCACCACAGCCATGATCTGATCATTTGCAACAGGTTGTCCTACTTGCTTCTTATCCGGATGGTACAGTGTATTCCCATTCTCATCGAGAAGATAAGCATACGAAGTCGTTGTATTTACTACTTTTGCATCTGCTAAATACTTAATCATACTATCTGCGGAAACCGCTGAAGCTACATATCCAATCATCTTCCCGTTACTCTTAACCGGATGTACAAATCCTACCACATAAGCCCCAGTAGATTTCGATTTCAGCGTTTCGCTAATTACCGGCGCCGCAGTCTCCATTACTTTCTTTGTATAATTTCTATCACTGAAATCCGTACCTATAAGCTTAATATCACTGTCAGCCACAGCGATGCCTTTCATATCACTGACAAAAGCATGTTCGAGGTTCCCAGCATCCTTCACAATTCCCTGAAGGCTGATATTTACCTCATTCTGTAGCTCACTCCCCTTGGCGACGCCACCATTCCCTGCTTGGAGTAATAATTCGACAATTTCCGACCTTCCCGCAATAAGCTCAATACTTCTCTGCTCCTTCGAAATCATAGCCGATATGGTCTGAGCTTTATTCGTATTGACCTGCTTCATAGAATTCTCAGTAAGGCTCACAATTGCCTGCGTTGACCTTAGATATGTAAAAACCCCCATTACTGCAATACATAATAGGGTCACACCTATCATCATAAGTGATAGTTTAAGACGAATCTTCATTTTCCCTCATCCTTCCGACTACTGTTCATTAGAGAACAATGCAATTGTAAATAATACAACTACTATCGGATATGATGATAAATTAGTGAATATTGACGAAGCGAAAATACGGAAAATATCAAAAAATGTCGAATTTTTGCATATAAATGCAGAAAAAACTAGTTCTACTAGTTCGGTCATCTTCTTTACACTAGTTATTAAGACCTGTTTTATTCTTAAGATGAAATAGGCGGTTCTGACTGGGATACTGGGGAAACTTGCGTGATTGCACCATCTGTTAAGGGGCGTTTATTTCTGTTACGTAAAAACAGACCAGACATTGCAGCGAGAATTTGCTGGAATAACATTCCTGAAATCACAGGGAGTGCAACAGCCGGAGGAAAATATTTTACTGCGAGCACAGCTCCCGCGCTTAAATTACGCATGCCGGAATTAAATTGTACGGCCACAGAATCTTCGTAGCTAAAGCAGAAACGGCGCGATACCAATGCTCCGATTACATATCCAAGAACTACAGTCAAGAAGGTTACGCCAATAATAATCGCTAATTTACTATCCGGGTGTTTCAGATAACGGGCAATGCTAGCACCATTAATAGAAACGACCATGAACAACCCAACCTTTACAAATGGGGAAAGCGGGGGTCCACATACCGTATTCACCTTGCCTTTTGTCCATTGATTCAGAAGCATCCCGATCACCGAAGGAATGACAACCATCCATAGGAGTCCTTTCATCATTTCCCCAAGCTGAATCTCCACACTCGCTCCCATGAGCAAATACAAGGTACCCGGAACGACAATCGGTGACAAGAGCGTATCGATTAGAATAAGTGCCAAAGTTAGTGCAATGTTCCCGCCGTATATGGATACCCACACCACGCTAACGATACCCGTTGGGATCGCAAACAACAGTACAAATCCTGTCACTATGTAAGGATCTCCCGGAAAAACAGCACTTGCAACGAGCCAGCCAATGAGCGGCATCACGATATGAAGAATAATCATCAACACGATCAACTTCTGTGGCTTCAGCAGTACGCCCAGCAGATCTATGAGATTGGATTTCAAGCTTCCGATCAATGTCATAAAAGCGAATATCCATGGGACGAGACCTGTGAATGGTAGCAGTCTGCTTTCATTAAGCACACCAACCACGATGGCAGTAGGTGTTAATAGTGGCATGATTTTTTCGAGAACAACATTGGATTTGATGAGTCCATTTCTTATATTCTTAAGCATGTGCCGCATACCTTATGTATGGATGTCATACATTCCTTATCCGAAAATTTAAGTTGTAGCAGTCTCTATAAGCTTACAGAAATCATACAGGACTTTCCATTAATCTACTACACAAAAAAGGAACCAATTCATTAAATTGGCTCCAAGTAGTAATTTTATAGAAATGCTTAACGATTTAAACCCCTTGCGGAAACAATGCGTCCAGTGCTGGGCATGGCAGTTTATCCAGAAACTGAACCAAAGGCGCTGGCATGTTACTGTATAAGTCCTTCAGTGAGGTTCCCTGATAAATGTTACCAATAATAACGGGATGACATAATTCAGAGATCAGGATGTCTCCATTGCCATGTAGATGAAGCTGTTTCTTGCCCTCTATGCAGTGTGGAAAATAAACGCCCGGTTGCTCCTCGAACCCAAGCGCATCCATAAACCGGTCCATGCAAGTGAAATACAGGGTCGTATCCTCTTTCTTCATAGCGATCAGTTCACTCACAGCATTCTTTAATTGTTCACGGGCAGCTATAGACTTCCAACCCGTATGATCCATGATAATACTGTTCTGAATCTCATGTGTTCTAACACCCATCGCATATACGTGATTACTAATTTCCTTCATATTATCCTGAGTTTCGCTGAACAACAGCGTTTCCAGCACCGTATCTACACTAGTTGCCGCGAACATAGTAATGTTCTCTCTAATTTTCTCGTAGATGCTTGGATGAATATTATAATAACGAGAGAAGGCGTCCGCTGTAGTAAAATTGAAGGAAATATGTATCGTCGTTAATCCTGCCTCGACCAATTGATCAATCCGTTCAGCATTTAAAAGACTACCGTTTGAATTCAGCTGTGTCTGAATCCCTCTGGATGAGCAGTAGTTTACAATCTCCACACAGTCATCGAACTTTAATGTGACCTCGCCACCTGACAAGCGTACTCTTTTCAGACTAGGAAGCTCTTCAAGAATTCGGATAACCTCTTTAGCCTTGATGCTTTGTCCATCATTTCTATTATACGCACAACAATAATCGCAGCGGAAATTACAGTTCGAGGTAACTCCTATTTCTAAGCCTTCCAGCTCATAAGTAAGCGGTTTGTCTAGTTCCAATGCTTTATATCTCATTCTCTAAAGTCCTCCTGAAAAATAATGATTTGATTCAAGGGTTCAATCTTAGAGATTATAAAGGTTTATGGCTTAGGTTAATGTGAGGTATATAACAGTCGAAGTGTGTTTGAGAAACCCAGGTCAGCAGCTTCAGTCGTAACTCCGGGAATGATTGGACTTCCGGCCGCTGTTGTCTCCAGATTTCTTTGATTTCACCGTATTAAACGGTTGAAATCCGGAGACAAAGGCGGTCGCTATCGCTCCTACAGCTCCAAACATCCCTTCGTCACTACTCAGCTGATCTCATTTTTCGTAATGCTTTCCTTCTTCGAAAGAGTTGCCACCTGATGGTACCCAAACGCTCTCGTGAATTTTCTTCTCATTTACTACTGAATAAATATAAATCCAACCTTCTTCGTTTTTAAATCTAACTTGTAAATGATAAGGATTATATTGTCTACCTGCTTGTCGACTAATTTCCCATTCTTGATTAGGGTATTTCTCCTCCAAATAGTGATTGAGTTGTTCTGTTTTTCGGGATACTTGATAATCAATCCAGTAGGGGCGAATAGCGAAGGATAATAACAAAAATACAGTTATTGAAGATACTATAATTAAACCAGACTTCCTAATCTTACGGGGTAAAAACAAGGCTACTCCAAATATAATGAGGACAAAAACAACCAAAAATATGATTTCTATTGCAGTAATTGGATGCAAAATAACCCTCCTCTGAATCAGGCTTCTTTCGAAGTCCATGACCCATTTACTGGTCTGAACCATTAATTTCCAGTATAATGCTTTATTGTAAGCAAACACAACTCATGCAGAACGCTTGAAAGGAGCCAAAAGATGAGGAAAATCATCCTAAATTCACTCATTATACTAATATTCATATTTGTTACAGGCTGTACATCTAATGCAGATACGGTTGATACACCGCTGTACTCAGGGAAAAGCTTATTTATAGGTGTTGTTGGCGAGGTCCCTAAAATAAGAGAAGAACATGTGCACTTCACAAGTATTTCTTTTGAGGCGTTAGAAGATTATTCAAAGCTTTCCTCCCAATATGATGCTGTAGTTATTACGAAAGAGCATCTGAAAGAAGCGGACGACAACAAGTATGTTAAAGTATATACAAATGCAGGAATCCCTTTCTTCTTTATTGGAGCTACCAAATCATTTATGCCGTTTGTTCTTGAAGATGTATCGTATGATCACTATTCTTTAACAAATTTTAATAATGATATGTATGTCACAGGCTATCTTCAAACTGGTGAAACATATAGAACTTGGGGATACGGACTTTACAACGATAAAGTAAATGAACCCAACATTAAAGATGTTTACTCACGGATGTTCACTACCATCGAGTCCATCAATAATGGTACGTATGAATAGGCATATTCCCCTCCATAAGAGAAAGATCATTTATGCCGTGAAACCTATAAATTCCGATCCATTTTAGATTTCATATCCCAAACTCCCCCACCTCCTGCACCCAGTCAATGAAATTGTGATGGGAGATGGCAAGGGAGATCTATAGGGAAAAACTCCCTATTTTCAGGATGATTTCTTCACAATTACCCAGTTATGCGGAATTTCTCCCTATAATACGAGGAATTTTCTAAAAAACGATGATATCCGCTGAAATATAGGGAGAAATTCCCTATACTCCACCTGTACAACCCTAAAATGCAGAATTTATAGGGAGGATTTCCCTATACTTTAATAGATCTATTCCATTCTAGCTTTATGCAAGAAAGATAAGGATAATTTATTGCGCAAACATATATTTTTTTTCATTTTAAGAAAAAAAAGGCTGCCAAATGGCAGCCTTTTTCTTTTGATAACGTATCATAATTCCGCCTACAACTCCACCGACTTGCCCATCTCATTCCAAACAGGCTGTCCAATCAAGCCCACACGCCAGATTGCAATCCCTTTAAGACCGTAACGTTTAGCAAGTCCAACCTTGGAATTTACTGATGTTTCATTCTCACTGTATACGGAAATACCGAGAATCAGCTTATCCTTACTCACTTGTTGAAGTGCAAGCCGGATGCCTTCATCAACTAAACTCATCGGCTCTGGAATTTTTTTCTCTTGCAAATAATCATAAGCCATAATGACCAAATCGTCTGCGAGGCTTCCCAGCGTCTTGTAATCATAACCTTTATAAGAGCTGTTTAATGGATGAAGAATAACCGTGAGCTTAAGACCTGCTGCATGTGCTCTTTGAGACAAATTCTTCACAAAAGCATTGTAATCGGCTTGCACCTTTGCTTTATCTCCCGTTAGACCCAGTCCTTCGAGATCCAGCGTGATGCCTTGGAATCCCTTTTGTGTAGCCAGATCAACGATTCCTGTAATCGTCTGCTCTTGAAGCGCTTTATCTTCCAGATTCTTCGTGAGCTCTGCTGCAGTATCACCAGAAAAGACCATCAGATAAGGCGCTGTGCCACCTGCTGCTGCATTCGAGATAATAGACTCTGGGGTTACGTCCCCAGCAGCTTGAGGCCATCTAAAGTCAGTGCCTGTCGTGGTGAATTGTCCACTTTTATCAATCCCGCTCCACCCAAAAGCTACAGCATCAAAGCTAGGAAGTAACGAAATTTCACTGTATGAGCTAAGCGCATAAAAGCCCAGCTTATACATATCCGTCTTTGGTGAAGTGATCGATACCGTTTTGGTTGCTTGATCCCAAGCTACGCCCGCACCAAACTGCTGGCCGAAAAAGCTGAGTGGAATCATCGTGTTATTACGGATCGTTTGCGGGGCAACCCCCAGCTTCACAACTTCGCCGTTTACGCCTGCATTTTTGCTGCCAAGGGTCAACGTTACCACTTTAGTACCCGCTGTATCCGTCTTGGTCGCGGTAATTTTCTTAAGCGCTTGATTCCACTCTACGTTGATCCCCAGCGCTTCAGATATCGCCCGGAATGGAACCATCGTTGTTCCGTTCATCACAACAGGCTCTACTGGAAACGGCAGTGCATAACCATCCAGCACAATACTAACTCCACCTGCGGGTGCTGCTTGTGTAGTGTTTTGGAATAATGCCGTGGTGCCGCCTAGCGAAATCGCCAGACATAAAACCAATTTGCCAATCCGTTTGTTCATGACTGTTAAGTCTCCCATCTTCCATAATATGAAGTGTAATCTCTTAAACTCTTTATATGTCTTCTACCATTTTACCAAAGATTATCCAATTGTAAAATTAATAGATTGTCATCTATGAGTTTCGAAATTATTTTTCATATTAGTAGAGGTTCGACAGAATTACATAAACACGCTCAAAAAGGTTCCCACTGCTCGTTCAACATCTACATCCACAGCAACTTGTATGGGTTTACCCACTTTTGGCTGAGCCCGCAAATCCGCTACGACCATTCCCGATGTAAACTCACCTTTGTGCTCCACACGAACATTCATTTCTTTGTAAGTTACAAGGTCTGGCTGCAGCGCAACCATAAGCGCGAGCGGATCATGCAGCGGTGCGCTGTTGATCAAAAAGTTCGCTTCACGATAGAAATTAAAATAATGAGTGAGCGATTGTTCCATAAACGAAATGATCGCTTTATTCTCTTCACGTCCAAAACGGTTTAACAAATCGATATGCTCTTGGGTAATCCGCGTCTTAAGCGTAACGTCTAAACCCACCATCATAACGGGAAGTCCAGATGTAAATACATGATCTGCAGCTTCAGGGTCTCCAGCAATATTCGCTTCCGCAACCGGTGTTCTATTGCCGGGATTGAAGATCGTACCGCCCATCACCACTACTTTTTTCAAAGTATTCTTAATCCCAGGATCCATATCAAGCGCCATCGAAAGGTTGGTTAGATGTGCCAGTGTAACTAATACAATTTCTCCGGGATTCTCATTAGCCATCCGAACAATAAACTCAGATGCAGTTTCGCTAATGGGACGCTGACTGGATGGAGCAATTTCCACATTACCAATACCGTTCTCACCATGCACATGAGTGGCGTAGCCTGAGTGCTCACGAACAAGTGCCTTGGATGCTCCAATAGCTACAGGAATCTCATAACCAGGCTTAGCAAGCTCAATCAGTCGCAGTGAATTGTCCGCCGCCTTGTCGACATCAATATTCCCAAAAACGGTTGTAATTCCTTCTACAATTACGTTTGGAGCGCGTAAGGCATACAGAATTGCCAGTGCGTCATCAATACCTGTGTCTGCATCAATAATAATTCGTGTTTTGCTCATTAATGTTCTCTCCCACCCTGCAATGTCGTATGAATTATCATATCACGGCCTACCCGTACGCTCAATTTTATTCATTTGCTGTTCTTTAAAAGTATGAATAAAGCTTTCAGGATCACATTCTACCAAATAAGTATATACACCCTTACTCGTATACAGATAGAACATCCCCTCTGAACCTCCCATTGAGCGATAGGACATATCTAAAATATCTTTTATTGGAAATTCACGATGACGAGTCACGACTCTATCTTTGTACAAATACATTAAGCGATTGCATGTAATACTTCGTTGTTCTCCATCCTTAATTTCTCGCTGTATCTTATAATACGGAAGCTGAGCTACCCATTTCATTTGAAGTCCTCCTGCTTGACGTAATGGACTCCATTTTATTATTCTTTTTACCTTTTTGCAAAATAAAGAAGCTCGACGATCCCCTTAGAAGGAATCATCAAGCTTCAGGAATTACCTTTTATTTCGCAGTATAAGCTAGAGCTGCTCGGCAAAAGCGATCTAACGCTTCAACTAGAATAGATCTAGGACAAGCCAGATTGATCCGCAGATGACCTTGTCCCTCATTTCCAAAGACAGAGCCTTCATTAAAAGCAACTTTAGCCTCTTTGTACATCAGCTGTTTAAGTCCCTCTATATCCAGATTCAGACCACGGCAGTCAACCCATAGCAGGTATGTGCCTTGCGGCTGCATCACTTGGACCTGTGGCAAATGCTCTGACAGATAGCTAATCGCATAGTCCACATTGCCTGACACGTACTCTAAAAGCTCATCCAACCATTCTTCTCCATCATTATAGGCAGCTTCTACTGCACCTTGGGCGAAGTAGCTAGCCATATGTAAACTCAAGGCTTTCATTTTTCGATCAAATTTAAGCTTCAATTCCGGATTGGAAGACACGATAAAAGAAGATTGTAACCCCGGTAGATTGAAGGTTTTGGTCGCGGCAAGTGTGGTTAGTGTAATATTCGCAATTTCCTCAGATAAGGATGCAAAAGGGATATGTTCATAACCTGGAAGCGCCAAATCACAATGAATCTCATCAGAGATTACGGTCACTCCATAACGCAGACAGAGCTCACCAAGTTTCAGCAGTTCTTCTCTTTCCCATACTCTACCACCCGGATTATGCGGACTGCATAAAAGCAGCAGCTTGGCTCCATCTTGCATCAGCCCTTCCAATTGCTCATAATCCATCTCGAAGCGTCCATTACGAATAACAAGCGGATTCTTGGCGACCTTGCGATCATTCATTTGGATGACGTCATAGAAGGGATAATAGACTGGCGACTGTAAAATAACCTCGTCCCCTGGCTCGGTAAACAGCTCTACAGCAAAACTTAAGGAGGTTACGATTCCAGGAGAATCCGAAATCCATTCCGGTTTAATTTCCCAATCATGCCGTCTTCTGAACCACGACATGATAGCTTCTTTATAAGAGTCACTAGGTACACTGTATCCGTAAACCCCTTGTTCTGCGCGGCGCAGAATCGCTTCCTTCACTGCAGGAGGACTTTCAAAATCCATGTCTGCCACCCAAAGTGGCATAATATCCTTCTCACCAAACAACTTCTCGGACTGGTCCCACTTGTAAGAACGTGTATTACGGCGGTCAATTACGCGATCGAAATCATACTTCAATTAAAGTCACCTCATCCTTATAAACTTGTCCCTTATTGTATCATGAGGCGGAGGATATCGCACTCTGGATAAGAAAGAACGCACTTGTCGAAAGTGCGCCCTCCTTAACTCTTATACAACTACGTGTTATTGCAGCCACTCTTCCAAATGCGATGCCACAAATCCATCATCCACCAGATGGGGATAGTCTCTGCGCACTCTGTTGATTTCCTCCACTTGCCCCGGGGATAATCGTTCCTCCGGATTTAGACACCATAAGCCTTCAAGCAATCCTTGTTGGCGAAGCACTTCATGAATACCCGGGATACAGCCATGAAAATGATGCGCGGGATCAAATATCGCCGCATTGCTATCCGTGACTTCAGCCCCAAGCGTCAACCAATTGGATGCCAACGAGGGTTCATTTCTGACCTTTTTAATCTCATTAAGCAGCTGTACTGCCTTGCTCGTCCAGACTGCCCAGTGACCGAGTAGGCCGCCGACTATTTTTTTCTCAACGGGCTTGCCGTTCACCATAAATCGGAAGGCCGTGAGCAGATCGCTGACAATATTATCATCATTTCCGGTGTACAGAGCAATTTCTTCGCTACGGCTGGATTCAAGCACAGCTCTGACTACATCCAGCGTCTGATAACGATTGAACGGCGCCATTTTGATGGCGATTACGCCTCCTATTTCAGCGAATGCCTTCCAAAACTCAAAGCTTAAAATCCGTCCTCCCACCGACGGCTGAAGGTAGAAACCAAACACCGGAATCACATCTGCCACTCTGCGTGTTCGTTCTAGCAGTTCTTCCTCACTCAAGGTTTGCAGGCCTCCCATGCTAAGCAGTCCCGCTTCATACCCAAAGCTTGCGGCAAGGCGCGCTTCAAGAACTGCCTGCTCCGTCCCACCGCAAATACCCGCTACTTTCATGAATGGCCGATTTAGCTGGGCAAGTTCTACCTCTTCCGCAGCTAGACGTAACACAGGTTCCAGCAGCCCTACTTCTGGATCCCTGATCTCGAATTGAGTGGAATGCACGGCAACCGCGACTCCACCCGCCCCGGAAGCTACATAATAACGGGTAAGTGCCCGTTGACGTCGCTCATCCAGCTTGCGCTCTTTAGTTATGGCGAGAGGATGTGCGGGAATAGCCAACCCATCATGAAGCGCGGCATGTAATTCCGAAGTCAAAGGTACTCTTGTCAGTGTCATTAATATTTGCCCTCCCGCTCCTGAAAATGCGTGGGTTTATTCCAGGTTTCTCCGTCTTGCCCTACCCAATCGCCAATCCAGTCGATCATTTCGGCCAGCGATACCCGTGGATAGCCAAAGGTGGCAGCGGCTTTTGCTGCATTACTTAGCAGTGCAGTAGGTGCTTCTGCACCTGTAAAGATCGGCTCAATGCCTAACTTTCGGCCGAATTCATTCGCAGCCCAGCGCAGGGACAATGTCTCAGGTCCCGTAATGTTCATGACATTAGGCGGCGAACTGCAACGTAGCAATGCTCGCAATGCGATTTCATTCGCATCCCCTTGCCAGATCACATTGGCATGACCCATTGTGATATCAATAGGAAGTCCCTCCCTGACCGATCGAGCAAGCTCCAATAACACACCATACCGCAGATCAATGGCGTAATTCAGCCGATAAATGAACATCGGCGTTCCATTTTTATGAGAGAAATGTTCAAATATACGCTCCCGGCCCAGACAGGATTGCCCATACTCCCCGTTCGCGTTCGGAGAAGTTCTTTCCGTTGCGCCTCCTTGGCTGACCGGAGTAAAAGGGTAAACGTTGCCTGTCGAGAATACAACCATTTGTGAATTACGGAACCGTTCCGCAACGCGGCCCGGCAAATAGGCATTCATCATCCAAGTGAAATGCTCATTCCCGGTCGTGCCGAATTTATTCCCGGCCATATAGAGAATATTTTGGGTTTCAGGGAGTGCCTGCAGCGCCTTATCATCAGACAAATCAGCGGAGATAATCTCGACCCCGGCCTCTTCAAGCTCTCGTCTCAGCTCTTTATTCGAGAAACGGGATACGCCGATAACTTTCTTGTTTAGCCCCGCTTGGCGAATTGCATTCACCGCTAGCCTTGCGAGACTGGGACCCATTTTGCCCCCCACGCCTAGTAGCATAATATCTCCATCGAGCTGGCTAAGCTCCTCAATCAGTGCTGCCGATGGACTTGCCAAGCGCTCCTCCAACTCTTGAACGGTTCGCATCATTGAACTCTCCTCTCCGTTGACTCAAGTTTGTTGCTTTTACCACAAAAGACCTCATAGCTTGGTGTAATCGGACACGATGCTAGTTGTAATTGGGAACCAGGCTAGCTGAGATTAGAAACTAGCTTGTTGTGATCGGAAACCAAGCTTGCTACAATCGAAAACTAACTTCCTGGTTGCAGAATGTGCAATAGAATTTCCAAATTCATCGCTATAAAATGAATCTATTGCACTTCATACATCAGATTCCTGCTATAAGCTCGTTTAGTGGTGATTATCTGGAATTTCATTGCACAAAGTGCAATAGAATCAAAATCCAGCCTCTCTAGAGCGGAATCTATTGCATAAAATGCAATCACTCAAAGCAAAGCAATCATCACATTCAAATCAATCAAAGCAATAAACCAACCTCAGTCCAGCCTAACCAGTTCAGTCAGACAATCTAGTAAACTCATACTAACTTTTGTCTTAGTGTAGCTTAGGCGCTTACCTTGTAATCCGATGCTTGGTCTCATTCTCTTCCAACACCTTCAGCCCTAAGCGCCTCGCGGAAATATCCAACTCAATTTCATCGCCATCCTACACAAGGTCGCAATTCCTCCGATAGCCACTTCCAGAGCCGCAAATTCGTACGATTCGTACGATATTTGCGACATGCGCGACACTTGCGATTCGTGCAATGCGTGTGATACGTGCGATACGTGCGATTCGTTCGATACGTACAATTCGTGCGATATAAGTGTATTTCGTACACTTATATCAACTCCTGTTCCCGTAGATGGTAATTTAGTTGTACTATCTGCAATTAATAATCCAAAATGAGCCTACAAACAGCGATTTGATAAGATTTAACTGTATGAAGTGCAGTTAAAGTCCAAATGAGACGATTACGATATACTGTAGTTGTATAAAGTGCAGCTATTTCATCTTCACAAGCATTAGATCATTTCAGTATCGGCTATTATTTCGAGTGCACCGATTTCATCTCGCTCAGCAACTCTTCTCTAAGCTCAACAGGGAGAAGAAAGTCAAAATCACAACCGAGGTTCGCTTGAAGCACACGCTCATGAAACAGCAAGCCATACCCCCTGTCGTAGTGCGGCTTGGGCGCTTGCCATGAGACCCTACGTCGTGCCAATTCTTCATCCGACACCTTCAGCTCCAAGCGCCTCGCGGAAATATCCAGCTCAATTTCGTCGCCATCCTGTACAAGCGCCAGCGTACCACCGACAGCAGCTTCTGGCGCCGCATGTACAATCAATGCGCCATAGGAAGTACCGCTAATCCGCGCGTCAGAGATGCGGACCATGTCGCGTATGCCCTGCTTCAGCAGCTTTTGTGGAATCGGGATTTGCCCGATCTCCGGCATCGCTGGAGCACCCTTCGGACCTGCGTTTTTAAGCACTAGCACACTGTTCTCATCCACGACCAGATCTGGATCATCGATCCGCTTATTTAGATCGGCCGGGCTCTCGAACACTACTGCGCGTCCGATATGCTTTTTGAGATGAGCGGATACAGCGGTTTGCTTGATCAGCGCCCCATCCGGCGCCAGATTCCCGCGCAACACAGCAATTCCACCTTGGCTGTCGAGTGGCTCCTCCAAGGTACGAATCACATCTCCGTCAAGTGTTGCCGCCTGAACCAGATTTTCTGTAACCGTTCTGCCTGTTACAGTCAAACAATCCCCATGCAGCAGCGGCTCCAGCTCCTTCATCAGCGCGGGTACACCACCTGCCTCGAAATACTCCTCCATCTGATATTTGCCCGAAGGACGCAGGTTCAAAATGAACGGGGTCTGACTACTGATCCGGTCAAATGTCTCTAAAGGCAGTTTCATCCCCAGCCGCTGGGAGATCGCTATAAGATGGATGATAGCGTTCGTCGATCCGCCGCTCGCCATCGTAACTGTGATCGCATTCTCTATTGCCGCTGCAGTCATGATGTCGCGGGGACGAATGCCCTGACGAACCAGCTCTACGATCTGCTTGCCCGTTCGCTCAGACATATGCCTGCGTCTGCTGTCCGGCGCCGGAATAGCCGCGCAGCCCGGTAACGCCATGCCGATCGCTTCGGCGATCGAGGCCATCGTGCTTGCTGTGCCCATCACCATGCAGTGACCATCACTACGGCAAATTGCATTCTCTGCAACAGCCAGCTCTTCGTCACTTATATTTCCGGCTTTATGCTCCAGCGTAAAGCCATAACAATCCGTGCACGCTCCAAGGCTACGCCCCCCCAATCGGCCATTTAGCATAGGGCCACCGGTCAATACAATGGCTGGAATATTGGCGCTAGCGGCTGCCATCAGCTGAGCAGGTACCGTTTTATCGCAACCCCCAAGCAGCACTACCCCGTCAATGGGATGCCCCTTCATCATTTCTTCAGTATCCATCGCCATCAAATTACGCAGCAGCATCGTTGTAGGCTTCACATAAGGCTCACCAATCGAAATCGTCGGGAATTCCATCGGCACTCCCCCTGCCTGCCAAACACCACGCTTCACATAATCCACCAATTCATTAAAATGGGAATGGCATTTATTCAGCTCACTAAACGTGTTGCAAATGCCGATCACTGGCTTGCGGAGATCTTCTTCGGTGTATCCCATAGACTTCGTGAAGGAACGATGGATAAATCCCCATAGATCTTTTTCCTGAAAATAAGCCTCACTCTTCAACTGACCGCCTGATTCAGCCACACTCTCCTCGCTGTCCCAGCACTCCGCCATGACCCCATCTCCTTTTAACAACCTCGCTTATAGAACAAGCATAAATGTTTCAGACAAAACCAAGAATTTGCGGTGTTAGGCGATTTATTATACTTTCAATAAACTCCTCCGATACTCGCGGAAGCTTCGTTCCCTCCGCAAGATCATTGATATGGTACAGAGCCTCCAGCATCTTCTGTGTTCCAAAGAACGGATAATCCGACCCAAACAATATTTTATCTTGAACCCCATATTCCATCGCAGACACCAGTGCATTGTAAAATTGCCAAGGTCTACTTCCTAAAGCAGAAACATCCATATACAGATTAGGATGCTTCCGCACCAATGAAATACATTCATCAATCCAGGGATGACCCATATGCGCCACAATCATCTTCAGCTTCGGAAAAGCACGGGCAATCGGGTCCAGCATCGCCGGCCTTGATGCATCCAGATAACCCTCCGGTACAAAAGAGGTTCCTTGATGCCATAGAATAGGTACATCTAGCTGTTCTGCTTTGGCATAGAGGGCATAATGCCTGGGATCATCAGGATAAAAATTCTGATAGATTGGCGCAAGCTTCAACCCTTTTAATCCCATCTCACGGATCGCAGTCTCAAATTCAGCAACACAATCCAGATGATTGGGATCTACACTTGCAAAACCGAATAATCGTTCTGGATCCGTGCGACAATAATCTGCAACATAAGCATTCGGCACAACCAATCCCGTTGCATGCGCCGCCATGGCCAATACGATAGCACCAGAGAATCCTTCCAAATTACTACGATGCTGCTCAGGGGTTGCTTCGATATTCATATCCGGTCCCCAAGCCCGTTTGATCGCCTCATCCGTAGGTCCCGAAACCATTCCCGGTCCAAACAAATGGGTATGACAATCGAAGATCATCCCTACTCCCTCCTATTCACTAACCATCGTATTTGTAATGGCACCAAGCTTCTCAATCTGCACCGTGACCACATCACCGGCTTGCAAATAGACCTGATCCTCTGGAGGGTAACCCATCACTACGCCTTCTGGTGTTCCAGTCAGGATAATATCCCCCGGCGAAAGCGTCATACACTGGGATACATAGCTGACAATCTGTTTGCAATTAAAAATCATGTCCGAAGTGTTGGAGTTCTGACGCAGTTCACCATTTACCGTGCACTGAATATCGAGCTGATTGGGATCGCCTACTTCATCCGCAGTGACTAAGTAAGGCCCAATAGGTGAAAATTTATCGCAAGACTTTCCCGTTAGCCATTGACTCGTCCGCATCTGTAAATCTCTCGCCGACAAATCATTAGCCGTACAATACCCGAAGACATAATCCAGTGCATCTTCCTCCGTCACATATTTCGCGGTTCGTCCGATGACGATGCCAAGCTCTGCCTCGTAGTCCACCTTCTGGCTGTTCCTCGGAAGCGGAACTTCTGAGCCATGTCCAGTTAGTGTATTGTTAAATTTATTGAACAGGATGGGAAATTCGGGAATGGCCATCCCAGTCTCTTCCGCATGCCGGCGATAATTAAGGCCAATACAGATGATTTTTCCAGGATCAGTAACACAGGGACCGAATGCTAATTCATCTTCCTGCTTCAGCCAGGATGGATTCACTTCTCCTTCAGGCAGCTCATTCACAAAAATCCTCAGTTGGTTAAGTGCATCCTCCCCACCATCAAGCAATTGCTTAACCGTTACCGGAACCTCCGTCCGAGTGGATAATGCAGTCTGTGCCGCCTCAATATCCACCACACCATGGTCGGTTAGAACGCCCATATGATCATCTTCTTTTTGCAAAAAGGTAACTAGCCTCATCTATAACACTCTCCTTCACTTTATGCATTTTTTCCGAAGACAAGGCCACCATCCACATATAGCGGCGAACCCATTACAAACTCGGACTCATCGGACGCTAGAAATAGTGCAGCTCGTGCCACATCCTCAGGTTTGCCAAGCTCACCGCTAAGCTGTCTTCGCTTAATGGCCGCAACCGAAGCCTCTGGATCCAGAGAAGTCTTCAAATAACCTTCTACAAACGGAGTCATAATCGTACCTGGTAGCAGCGCATTTACACGAATGCCGTAAGGTGCATAATCAACCTGCATTGCTTTAGTTAAAGATAGAACAGCTCCCTTAGAAGCACTGTAGGAAGCTCGCTCTGCGACTCCGATTTCGGCGATGCCAGAGGACATATTAATGATAGAACCCTTCTTGGTCTTCATCATATAAGGGAGGACAGCCTTGCAGGTTAAGAACACACCCGTCACATTAACCCGCATGACCCTCTCCCATACTTCCCCGGAAACCTCATGTACCGCACCCACGCCACTGATTCCTGCATTATTAAAGAGCACATCGATACGTCCAAAAGTATTAAAGACTTGATCAGCCATCACGGTAGTACTGCTAGCATCGGTTACATCACAGGGTATGAACATCGCATTTCCACCCGTCGCCTCTATTTCAGTGGCAGCGGATTTTCCTGAATCCACTTGGACATCGGCAATGATTACTGTCGCTCCTTCTGAAGCGAATAAAGCAGCCGTGCTTTTTCCAATTCCCGAGCCAGCTCCGGTTATTATGATGATCTTATCTTTGAGTCGCATCGCTTTGCCTCCTCTTCCTACTCCTTAGCCTGAAAGTTTCCCGGCAACAAGCCAGTCACCCCGGGCTTAGCCATAAACAAACCGCCTGCAAACGGATAATCACGTAACTCTTTCTCGTGCATCCCTAACCTTGCTGTTGTAATGTAGAGTTCCGTTAGATCACTGCCACCAAAAGTACAAGAGGTCACCAGAGGTGCTGGAACTCGAATGAGTCCAAGCTGCTCACCCGTCTCCGGGTTCCATCGTGACACACAGCCGCCGCCCCAATGGGCAACCCAAAGCATGCCTTCACTATCTATTGTCATTCCGTCCGGATAGCCAGTCGTTGTAGGAATTTGGAACGCTAATCTTCGGTTACTTATCCTTCCAGATTCTTCTTCGTAATCAAAGACATCCACCTGCCTTGTCGGCGTATCAATGTAATACATCTTGCTGCGCGAATAATCCCAAGCCATTCCGTTCGAGCAACCGATGCCAGATAACACTTGGCGAGTGATCCCGTCAGACTCCACGACGTAGAAGCCTCCGGCTTTCGGCTCGTCGTCCATACTCATCGTTCCTACCCACAGGCGGCCTTGTCGATCACATTTGGCATCATTCACTCTGTTACGTGGAAGATCCGCTTCTAATGAAGTCAGCAGGACTGGAGATCCTTCAGATTGAGAGAGGTAGACCCCATCTTCCATAGCTAATAGAATTCCTCCTGTTGTCGTAGGAATAACTGCACTGACCATTTGTTCAAAAGAGCGAACTACTTCACCACCAGTGATTCGGTCGTATATTCTAAGCTTCCTGCCCGTTATATCGACCCAATATAACTGTTTGGATTCGGCATCCCAATGCGGCCCTTCACCAAGCTCAGCCTGAGCATCAACAATCAATTCTGCCTGAAGTTCTGTACTTTTCAAAATATTCACTCCTTCTTCTATTTACAGCTCACTACCATTAGCCAAATGTCCACCATCCACACGAATGGTTTCTCCCGTTACATATGAGGCTTCATCAGAAGCCAGAAAAAGAAATACATTGGCAGCTTCCCTTATCGTTGCCGCCCGCTTCATCGGTGTATGCTCCGAATAAGCCGGGAGCTTCGAAGCTTCGCGCAGCTTACGGTCGAGGGGTGTATCCACAAATCCCGGTGCTACTGCGTTTACCCGGATCCCATAAGCCGCCAGCTCCACTGCCATCGATTCGGTTAGCAGTATAACAGCAGCCTTAGAAGCATTGTAATGCGCGAGCTCCGAGCTTGCTGATAGACCATTTTTGGAACTCATATTTATAATGGCGCCTCCGCCACCCTGAAAAATCATTTGTCTCGCTGCAAGCTGACCTATTAAATAAACCGCCCTTACATTGATATCAAATACTGCATTCCAATGCTCAACCGAGATGTCGAGAAAGTGTTCACGAAAGGCGATTCCGGCATTGTTCACTACAATATCTATCCCACCGAACCTTTCAAAAGCTTGGGCAACAGATTGTTCTAACTGTGAGACATCGCGAAGATCACATATCTCTACTGCAGCTTTTTCACCATAATCCTTCAAGGTTTCAAGTGCAATAAGAAGCTCCCCCTCACTTCGGTCCAGCAACACCACCTGAGCGCCTTCTTCCAGAAATCGATGGGCGATCCCCAGTCCAATTCCTCTTGCTGCACCTGAGATTAGCGCTCTTTTGCCAGCCAGCCTCATTATATCACTCCCTCGGATCTTGTTCAGAGCACACCATATTTATCGTAGACCTGCCGCAAGGTATATCCTTCGAGCAGTTCATCCCGTGTATGATTCTCGCGAGTCACCTTATCCATGGCTAATTGGAACACTTCATCGATGATGGCGCCTGGAATCACAACGATACCATCACGATCACCAAAGATTACATCTCCGGGATGGACCATTACGCCACCGCATAGCACCGGAATGTCATAGTCGATAACAATTCCACGACCTTGAGAATCAACAGGTTTGGTCCCGGTAGCAAAGACAGGAAAACCAAGCTCCAGAATTTTAGCAGTATCACGGATTAGTCCATCTACAATGGCTCCGCGGCCACCTCTCATTTTGGAAGCCGTAGACAATAGCTCTCCCCATAGTCCGTTCTGCCGCGATTCATTCGTACAGCCGATGACAATCTCACCGGGCTTAACGCTGTCAACCGCCTCAATCTCCTTCGTGTACGGATCTTCCGGCAAATGATGAATATCCACAGACAGAATGGTCTTTGCTCTTCCGGCAACGATCCAGGTAGGATCTATCGGGTTAATATTTTCACGCATCACCTGATTACGATAGCCCAATTGATCCAACGTATCAGAGATTACCGCAGAGTAGAGCTTTTCACACATACTATCGAACAATTCCTGATCCTTCATAGGCGGTTCCATCCTCCTCAAAGTTTTGTGCTTACAGCATCCTCATTTATTTAAACGCACCGGTTGGCCTGCATGAGCAGATTGATAAGCGGTAAGTGCAACCTCTGTGGATCGGAGCCCATCTATTCCCGAAATCGGTACCTCCACCCCTTCTAGAAGCGCCTGTACAAAAGCCTTCAGCATCAGTTCATTCATGTCATCTCCCCAGAAGGACCAGCTCCCTTTGCCAGATGCTCTTCCGTATACATTGTTCTTTTGGTTAAAAGCATCTATGGAGATAACACCTTTAGTTCCAATGATCTCCAGGGTAACATCCCCCCATGTGGGGAAGCCGGGATTGCGTGACCAGCTAGGATCCAGCACCCCGAACACACCATTCTCAAAAGTTACATGCACCATTCCAGCATCATCGATCGTCCGCTTGCGCTCTGAATCAAATAAGGTATCCGCATAGGCATACACCTGTTCTACAGAAGATCCGGAGAACCAGTTCATCAGATCCATCACATGCACAGTGTGATCTAGAACAGCACCGCCTCCCGATAGGGCTTCATCAGAGAACCATTTAGGTCCCGGAAAAGAACCTCTGTTAGTTCCTTTAAAAGCAATAATCTCACCAATATCGCCGCGATCTAGTGATTCCTTAGCCCGCACAACCGGAGTGAGGAAGCGGCAAGGAAAGGCTGTCATAAGCTGTACTCCCTCTTCAGAGCAGACTGAAATCATGCGTTGCATTTCTTCCACTGACAGACCTAGCGGCTTCTCGCACAGTACATGCTTGCCTGCTCGGGCCGAAGCTATGGTTAGCTCAGCATGATAGACATTTTCCGAGCAAATAATTACGGCATCTATAATTGTATCTGCCAGAAGTTCCTTGTAGTTAGCATAATAGGGAATCGAATGACGTTCTGCGAGCGCCTGTATGCGCTCTGGCACCTCATCAGCAATTCCACTGACCGTCACTTCAGACATGTGCAGTAAACTTGCCAAATAGTCAAAAGCATGCGCATGAGCGAAACTGATCATGCCAATATTCAAACGGCTCATTAATTATCCCCCTTCACTTCAAGCTTCACCGGTTGATGGGTCATTGCCGATTGCTGAGCGGCTTCAGCCCAGCGTACAGCTTCCAGCGCATCCTGCGCAGTGACCATCGGCTCCTCCCCACTTGTTAGACAGCTTAGAAAATGCTCCAGTTCCAAATAATACGGATCCTTCAGCAGCACACTCGAAGGCGTCTCCACAAATCCCGATGTAGAGCCCGTCGTTATTGACTTGCGAATATGCAGACTTTCGCCATCCCCGGTCCAGCCTGAGATGATTCCTTCCGCATCCGCATATTCAAAAGAGGAGTGGAACGGCCCTGGATACCCCCAAAATGCTTCAAGCTGTGCAATGGTTCCATTCTTGAACCGGAAAGTGGCTGAAGCATAATTTATGTCTTCCGACTGGTGCTGGAACGCATATACCTCACGGGCTTCACCAAAAGCTCCACGAATGTAGTCAATGTCGTGAATCATTAAATCCATAATGACGCCACCGCTAAAAAATGGATCCCGAAACCACGCTTGCACGTTTCCGGGATGTGAACCCGCCCGTTTAGCATGGTATATTCCGCCTTGAACACTGCGAAGCTGCGTTATTCCATCCGCAAGCTGTCTGTAAGAAGGATAGAAACGAACGACATGGCCCACAAACAAACGTACACCGCGCTCGTTGCAGTAACGAATTGCTTCTTCCGCTTCCTGCGAAGTGAGTGCGAGTGGCTTCTCACAGATCACATGCGCACCATGGTCAGCCGCAATCCGTACCAGTTCTACATGCAAATAGGTCGGCACAGCAATACTGACCACCTCTGGCTTTACCTGCTCAAGCATTTCTTGTACAGATGTAAAATAGCTAACGCCCACTAAATTTCCTAGCACCTCAGCGGCTTTTTCAACGATGTCACAAACGGCTACAAGCTCAGCTTCGGGCATGGACTTGTAGCGATCCGCATGGACAGTCCCCATGCCACCGCATCCAATCACTGCTGTCCTAATCAATACACTACACTCCTTTCAGATTGTACTTTCCTTTACAGACGAACATCAGCACCGCTTACCCGGCTTTCGTTGGCCGCTTCGATGAAGCGAATCAACTCTAGTGTTAGGGAAGACCGTACCGGTGGACCGTCCCCTCGCGCCATAGCTATAAATTTCTTCAATAATTGCTGATGTCCTGCGTTGTAATTTGCTCCGAGCGCGTTAATTCCGTTGCTCCCGCGTTCACGGTGCAATACGATATAGAAATCAGAGCCGCCTGTACGGTTTCCGCGGATCGTCCCGATTCGCCCGTCCTTCCACTGGCCGACTACCCATTCTTGCGTATCGTTACTGACGGCACGTACCGAATAGCAACCTTCTCCAAGGGCGGCATATAACATCTCAGCAGCGTGTATGCCATACCAGAATAACCCCGGTTGTGTCGGCTGAAGATCGAGTGGTCCAGTACAATCCGCACCTAGAATAGCACCTGCACTTTCATCCTCTAAGAGGGCTTCCAGCGGTCCACCGAAACGTAGCATAGAACTGGAGAAAAATGGCGTTCCATACCTCTCCGCCAATTCCACAATCACCTTCGCATCTTCAGAAGAAACCGCTAACGGCTTGTCAATGAATACCGGCTTTCCGTAAGGAGCCAGCACCGTAAATTGTTCCTTGTGCACTCTCCCATCTACAGAAGTCAATAGAATCGCATGGGATCTCTCCGCAACTTCTTCTATAGAATCGAGCAATTCAACCCCATAGCGCTCCTGCAATTCACTGCTAATCGGTCTCACACGTGAATAGCTTAGCTCGAAATCAAGAGACCCCCCCGGATAACCGCAGTGGAGCCTGCCACCCGGAATATATAGCGGATGAGATTCATCATTTAGCAGCGCCGCGAAAATCCTGCTATGTGAAGTGTCCATTCCTACCATACCGATCTGCAGCTCTTCCATTTCAACAACACCTCTTATTCGGTTGACAGCCCCATGGAGTGATCCACTTATTTAAGAATTAAACGTTCTTCTCTGAAATGCTCAAGTAGTTCCATGTATTCTTTTCCCACTTGTTCGATGCTGTAAGTAGTTCTAGCTTTCTGTTCTCCCAATGACTTCAAGCCTTCCCTCAGACTATTCTGCTCCAGCAGTGCGCTCAATCTGTCCACACACTCCTCTTCATTGCCTGATTCGTATAGGGAAACACTTAACGGACCATCCAATAATTCCGGCAACGCCCCTACATTCGGAACCACTACCGGACACCTGCAGGCCATCGCCTCCAGTACGGTCATCCCAAAAGATTCATTGGTCGTGGTACTAATATATAAACCACCATTCTGCGCAACCGATGAATAATAGCGATGCATCTCATCGTAATCCACTTTGGGAATCCACTTGAAATACTTAATCCCCTGCTGTACCACCTTTACCATCAGCTGTTTCTTGATCTCATCGGGAGCAGTATATCCCCCAACAAGCATAAATTGCAGCTCTGGCATCTTGGCATTCAGCTTTCCAGCAATGTTCAAATAGGACGACCAGTTCTTGTGATCATCCAGTTTACCCACCCACAAAATAGTGGCAGGCTCCTGCTCAATACCCGCTTCATATCGGAACAAATCAGTATCCAGGCAATTATTAATATGATAAGCACCCGCTATGCCGATCCCGTCCAAATAATCCTTCATGTAAGCGGAGGGAGTGATCACATAGTGAAAAGGCAAACTATCTTTCGTGACAGCCAACTTCTGTAGGGGTTCGGAATAGGTGGTATGTACCTCATGAATAATAACCTTTCCCTCTTGTACAGGCTCAAGCGCTTCATACAGCTCATAAGTATCAATAGTAATAATGACATCGAAATCATAGACTTCCATGTAGCCCTTAATCTCTTCAACCGTCCCCAGAATTCGGACATGCTCGTATCCATCAAAAGCGCTTGCCCCGCCGTAATCTTCCAAAAAAGCAAAATGCACTTCCGAGTGGTGCCGCAAAAATTTAAGTCTATTTGCAAGTTGAGTGGTTACCCCACCAAGAATACAGAATTTATAAAAATATAAGATTCTCATCATCCCTCACCCTTCGCCAAGGATAGTGCAGACCTTACTTGTACATCCGATACAATGCTGTAGTTCTTGCAAAAAACAGATCACCCTCACGGTCCATTGCCAGCAGCCGCGCATCGTCATTCAACACCTCAAGCTCCTCACTCCGCACATCAAACTTGAACAAGCGATTCATCGACACGCCGTACAACATGCCTTTCTTGTAGAGCAATTCATTGCCGCTACGCCAAAAATGAGTCACATCATTCCAGTCCATGGAGAACAAAGAGTAAGTCTTTACAGTAAGCTTAAGCTGTGGATCGAACCGAAATAACTTACCTGCCGTCAAACCCCAAAGATGCCCTGCATCATCTAGAACCAAAGCAGAAATAGCCCTTTCCCCTTTCACCGGTACACCTTCCCATACTTTGCAGCGCTTCTCTTGATCCCAAATCATTAGAGAGGCATCCGCACGCTGAGGAGCAATCCCAAGTCCACCCCAGACGGACCCTCCAGCAAACAACAGCTGATCTCTACAGGTCAAGGACACCACACTCTGCTGCGGCAAAAGATTTCTGAACACCTCACGTGCACCGCTAGCAGGATTGTACAGTGTCAACGCTCCTCCATGCCGACCATAGGAAGGGACCGTTCCAATTGCCAGCTCTTCTCCTGCCCAAGCCCAAGCAAAAGGACGGTCCTGCTCCTCTTCCTGAAGGGAAAATAGCAGCTCTGGATTCTCACCCGGCTTCCAATCTTCGTTCGGGTCATATTTGAAAATATTCGCTCGCGGATATACACCTAGATAAAGACAATCTCTACCAGCAAGCATACCTTCCGTCTGACCAATGCCCCGATATGAAATGATCTCGTCGGCTGCCTTATCGAATCTGGACAGCCCACCTGCGAAATACCCTCCGATGTAGAGAGCATCATCAGGTCCATAGGTCATAGACTGCAAATGGACCGATTGACCTTGCAGGCCGAAGTCTTTGACCGTATACCGATCCGTCGCCGGATCGTAAATCCAGCAACTCCCGTCCCTGTATACACCCGTTAAGCAGCGCTCTTTCCGATTTAGAGCATGGTTATTCAGCCAGCCATAATCACCTGCAGGCTCCGGCATAGCTAGTGAAGTAACGAACAGACTTCCAGTCCGGACATCATAACGCTGCAAATAGTCATCTTTAATGAAATACACATTTCCCAGCTCATCCGGCGGCGAAACACTAAGTCCACTCACATGATCCAAAGTGTCTCCCCACTCCTGCAGTTCCAGATCATAAATGTACAATTGTGCAGAAGGTGTGATTCGAGCAAAAAGCTTGCCCTGAACGATGTTCAAGTCATAAACCAGCTGCTCGCCTTTACATTCATCCGGTAGCCTGATTTCCGAGCGTTCTCCCGTATCCGTATCCAGTACAACAATATGTGGGGTTTGTGTACCAACTCCCACATAGAGCTTACCGTTCCATGATTCCATAGAACGCGCATACTGTTCCCCAGCTACCATAGCACCGTAATCCCTAAACACTCCTGTCGCTGGGTCATACTGGAACACTTTCCCCCCAGGATAACATCCCCCATAGATCCTGCCTTGCGTATCTGCTGCCAACTGCCACGTATAGAATTCACCGGGAATCATCTCACCCAGATTCTCCACACCATTCTCATGAGTGTACCTGTACAAAACACCACTTCCCCCGATATACACTCCGCTGGTTGTTAAGACTACACCCCAGCAATGATCCGAGCCTTCCAGCGCATACCGTTCCACCGCTTGTTCACCACTCGGGTCTAGAACAAATAAGATACAAGGACTTCCGGAAGAAACAGCGTAGATCCGGTCTGCCCCTTGCCATGTTCCATAAGCTGAGGCCCAAACCGCCAGACCGTTCAGTGGTTCTCCGATCCGCAGCGCCTTCATCTGCTCCCGCCTTCTTTCGTCAACTGTTCCTTCACCTTCGTTTCACATCCAGAGACTGCTGCAGGATAAGCTAAGACCGCTCCCAACAGATCCACCGGGTCCTCTGCATAACGCCGAAAGGCTTCTTCACAGCGTTCAACCGGGAATATCGCGCTAATCAACGGCTTCACCTGAATGTCCCCTTCAGAGATTAACCGAATATATTCAGCCATATTACGACCTTCCGTCCACCGCACGTAGCCGTAAGGATAGTCGATCCCCCTCCGCTCATAGATAGGATCATATCGTCCGGGACCTCCGGCTCTAGAAATCAGCACTTGGGCTTCCTTCCCGAACATCAGATCACGAGAGAAATCAGGCTTAACATCTCCAACCAACAGTACCTTGCCGCGATCCCGTACCCACTCTAGCGCTTGATCAATAAGGTCGCCTGTTTTACCACCGGCGCATACAATGACTGCATCTGCTCCCATGCCCTCCGTCAGGTTAGCAAGATGTTCCTTAACCTTCTCCGGGCTAGTAGCGATATGTCTAATTCCAAGGCGCTCAGCCATCTCACAACGCTCTGCAAGCAAATCATAGACGATCACCCGGCATCCAGCCGCCTTAGCAATCTGAGCAACCAACTGCCCAAGAATTCCGGCACCGATCAGCACAAGTGTCTCCCCAAACTGCGGTGCAACCTGCCTTACTGCATGTACTGCAATAGCTCCAAGTCCTACTGTTGATGCTTCCTCTGAACTAACATGGTCAGGAATGGGCACCATCAGATGCTGAGGCATTAGCAGCCATTCTGCATGCTTTGCATAAGGTCCGCCGTAACAAGCAACCCGAAGACCCTCAGGCCAGTGTTCCATTCCTTTCCCACGTGTTCGGATTACACCCGCTGCACTGTATCCAAGTACAATTTGTTGCGTACGGTGCAGGCCATTCATCATTATTTCCGTTCCGGGGCTAATCGCCGAATATTCAGTCTGGACTAGTACAAATCCATCCTCAATGACTGGTGTCAGAACATCCGACATGCGAATCTGTCCTTCCTGAGATATTACCGCCTTCATATGTCTTCTCCTCCCGACTGCTTCAGAAACGATTCCGTCACATGCAGCATCTTCTCTATCGCTGTTACTCCTTCAACGCACCGATCATTACGCCTTTTACAAAATATTTCTGCAAAAATGGATAGATCATTAGAATGGGAACGGTAGCAATGATAATCGTAGCGAATTTAATAGATTCACTAATACGAAACACCTCATCTTGGGTAACACCGGCCAGCATATTTTGCGCAGAGGATTGAATCAGGATTTCCCTCAAAATCAATTGAAGCGGGAACAAATTCCGATCCTGTAAATAAATCATGGCCGAGAACCAACTGTTCCAGTGGCCTACCGCATAGAAGAGGGTCATCACCGCCAGAACCGGCATGGAGAGCGGAAGCACGATCCGCAGTAAAATTCTGAAATCATGGGCGCCGTCTATCTTGGCAGATTCTATCAAACTATCAGGGATAGACTGAAAAAAGGTCCGCATCACTATCAAATTAAAGGCACTAACCGCACCAGGCAACAGCAGCGCCCACCGTGTATCATATAAGCCAAGCTCACGGACATTCAGATACGCAGGAATTAGACCACCACTGAAAAACATCGTGAACACTATGAAAGCCATAATGACATTTCTACCCTCCAGATTCTTTCTGGACAGAGGATAAGCACCGAGTGTAGTTAGTACCAGATTAATTAACGTACCGACAATGACATAAAAGAAAGTATTTCCGTAAGCCGTCCATACCCGCGTATCCTCAAATACCAGCTTGTAAGCATCCAGATTAAAGCCGATTGGAAAAAAGCTTACCTTCCCCGCAGCAATAGCATGAGCATCGCTGAATGAGGAGACCAGCACGTACCACATCGGGTACAGGAACAGGAAAGAACACAAGATCAGAAACAGCACATTGCAGCTGTCGAAAATGATTTCACCCATACTGCGTTTCACAACCATTGTCTACCCTCCTAAAAATCGTACAAAACTCGCATCGGAAGCTTATGCTCACCATAGACTGCTCTCAGTTGTTTTCCGGCTAATACGGTTGGCTAGAACGAGTAATGTGAAGTTAATAATGGAATTGAATAATCCTACCGCGGCAGAAAAACTGTAATTCGCTTCCATCACACCTCGTCTATAAACAAATGTTGAAATAACATCCGCAGTGACGTACGTTCCAGGATTGTAAAGCAATATAATTTTGTCCCAGCCCACATTCAGCAGGGTACCCACATTCAGAATCAAGAGGATTAACACCGTAGGCAAAATCCCAGGCAGCGTTATATTCGTTAGCTGCTTCCATCGTCCTGCACCATCTACAACTGCAGCCTCGTACAGGCTCGGATTGATGCCAGATAACGCTGCTAAGTAGATAATTGAGTTCCAGCCCAGGCTCTGCCACATGCCAGAGCCCACATAGATCGTTCGAAACCATTCCGGCAGAATCAGGAACTGGATAGGCTCAGAGATCAGGCCAATGCCAAGCAACAGGCTGTTAATGATGCCTCCGGGCTTGGTGAAATCAATAATCATCCCACAAATGACGATGAGCGAAATAAAATGCGGCAAATAAGACACGGTCTGCAGAAAGGACTTCAGCTTCTTGAGCCGCAGCTCATTGAGTAGCAGTGCAAAAGCAAGTGAAGCAGGAAAAATGAAGATGAGTGAGTAGAAGCTCATTAAGAAGGTATTTTTAAGCAGTCTGAGAAAATAATAGCTTTCGAAAAACTTCTCGAAATTCTTGAAGCCCACCCAAGGACTATCCGTGATCCCCAAGTAGGGATTGAAATTCTTAAAGGCAATGATCGCCCCATACATCGGCTTGTATTCAAAAATCAGAAAATACAAAACCGTAGGGAGTAACATGAGATACAGATAGCGATTGGAGGCTATCCGCTTCCAGGGAATCGGACTCCTCTTGACCGGAAGCTTTCTGCTTTCAACTTTAGCGACTTTTACAGGTACAGCCATATAGTTCTCCTCTCCCGGAAACTGGCGTTAGTCATAGCTGTCATGTGGCGAGCGGTCACAAAGCACTCTCTGAACCGCTCGGCCCACGACAACCTCCTCACAAGCTGAATCATTTCCCTTTAAATCGCTCGTATGCAACCTGATACTCTTTTAACACATCGTTGATTCCCATCTTCTCAAGTTGCTTCATTACTTTGTCATAGTCCTCAATCTTTTGGCGCCCCATGATCATGGCATTGATTGTTTCGGCTACATAGGTCTGAATATCGGCCATCAAAGGAACAACTACATCGTTTTCCTCTGTTGTGAATTGGACTGGAGGCAACTTGCTATCAAAATCGATATAGTCACTGTATAGCTCGAGCGGATTCTCCATCTGTCCGTTAGCTTCTCGGATTTGTTCAGCATATCTGGTATCCGCTACCGTAGCCCAGCTTCCGCCCCCAATCGTATGGTTCAGCAGTTCTTGCGTATTCGTGAGGCCATTGGTCGGATGAGTCACTTCTTTCTTATAAATCGGTTCTCCGTTTACCAGATCATATGACTTGCCTTCAACCCCAAAGTTGTTCAGCAGAATGCCTTCTTCTGAGTATTGGTAATCCAGCCATTTCATCACTTCCTCAGGATGTTCCGTCCGCGAGGAAACCGCTAATCCGTGTGCTGCTGCCTGCCAACGGAAGGAGACATGACGTTGATCACCGTTCGGTCCTTTAGGTGGAATGGCTGGTGCAATTTTGAAGGTTGGATGTTTGCCCTCCATTAGGGTAGTAAAGTTCCCCATGTAGGAGCCAGACCAACCAAACCATGCCCCTGCCACATCGGTAGTCACCTTCTCAGTCAGCGTCTGGAATGTGGTATCTACCAGATAGTTCGGGTCAAGCAATTGTTCATCGTAAAGACGGTGCAGATAGGTTACGACATCTTTGAATTTAGGATCATTCGGGCCATATTTTACTTGACCATTATCCACGAAGAATCCGTAATCGACGCCAAAGGCAGGCGCGAATAACATCATGATATTTTCCAAGTTGACTGTGACTAGTGGAATTTCATCCTTCTTGCCATTTCCGTTTGTATCCTGCTCCCTAAAAGCCTTGAGCATGTTATACCAATCTTCGGTAGTTTCCGGCATAGCCAGACCCAGCTTATCGATCCAGTCTTTCCGTACTTGTGGGAACATTTGAGTGAGATCCTGTGAATCAAGAACGAGATTAGGTAGGTAAAAAATGTGGCCTTCAGGCGAAGTAATTTGTCCCCGGATATCCGGGTTGTCGTCGAGGATTTTCTTGAAGTTTGGTGCGTTTTTCTCAATTAAATCTTCCAGAGGAAGCAGCGCGCCTTGTGTACCATATTTTCCGGAATCCGTGCCCCATAGATCATTGTAGATAATGTCCGGCAGCTTACCAGATGACATCAATAGGCTGAAGGCTTCCGCACTGGCTTCCGTACTATGCTGAAAGTCAATATGAATGTTAGTGTTCTCTTCCATTTGCTGAAAGGATAATTTCTCATTAAAATTAGTTCCTCTGAAATTGCCGCCGCTTGGTGACCAAAGTGACAGTTCAAGCTTATCTGAAACAATCGGGAGCTCCAGACCACCTACTGTTTTACCTTCCTTAGCGGGAGCTTGCGTAGCCTTCTGAACTTCCGCAGTAGGATCTGCGGTATTGCCCGTCTTAGTATTCGAACCGCCGCAAGCAGATACGAGTGTAACTAATGACAACAGGACAGGCAGCAGCAGAACTAATTTCCTTTTAGCAACATTCATAATTCAACCCCCTATTAATAACTAAAAAATAAGATAATCATTATGATATATTCACTAACATCAATCAGAAGGAATCAACGATACATTAATAAATTTTTAAATGAGTAATCACTCTGGAAATTACCTTTTATAAGGGATATCCTCCTTTCAACTGCCTTTTTTCTACTTTAATTAGACGAAAACATCTGTTCTGACTTCTTTTTGATTTACATTTCAGAGTATCAGATCTCTTTTTTCACTAATCTGATATATATCTGATGTATTTTATTATATTTTCCAGCCTACATGATGTCAATATAATAATAAGAAATATCTCTAATAAGTGTAACCTTATATAACATGTACCTGTCGCAAAATGTTGAAATCCCTCAAATTTAATAGAAAACGCTTACAAAATCACTCGTATTTAACTGCTTTAAATAAACCATCTCTGTCTCATACAGATTAGGCACAATATACAACTTCCGCTTGCTTTTATTTAAAAAAATGCGTAATAATGGCCCACCAGCACCATTATCACGCTTTACTGATATCTAAAGAGAACAGCCTTCGCAGAAAAACACCTTTTAAACCTTCTGATCGGCAGCATCCTGCTCCGAAATTAAGATACTCAGCTCCTCATGAAGCGTTTCTTCATCAATCATCTTTGACCAATAAGCGTTCAACAATTTACGAAAGCTTTTTAGAACGGCTATGGGAAGTCCTAGATCTTTTAGGTATGAGAAGGTTGGAAATAACTCCCTGTACATCAGATATCTCGAAGGACGATTCAAATGATCCGCCGTGCTCATCTCAGCGATCCGCTTTCGAGCTGGAATACTAACCGTCCGTTCCCGGATAATTTTCTGTGCTTCTACGGAAGCAAGGAAGTTAACGAATTGACGAGCCGCTTCCTTTTGTCGTGAATTTCCGACCACAGCCGCTCCGATCGTGACCAGTAATGTCTTCTGTGGATCCTTTGTTTTCAGCCTAGGTAACGGTGCAAGATCATAATCCAGCGTTAACGCCTTGAATTCATTTAAATTAAAAAAGGTCGTCAGAATCATAGAAACTTGTTCTTGGACAAACAAAGAAATCGTCTCATCTTCATGATTGCCAGCAAGATATTTAGGGAAAATCTGATGGTTGTTCACGAGCCTACTATATACACTGAGACTATTTGCCGTCTCCGGACTAAGTGTACGGTGTTCGGTCCCGTCTGCCACGGTTTGAATCCCGCTCTGCAGCAGGAATACAGAATAACGGTTCTCAGAAGCAGGCACAAAATAAATGGCATGGCGTCCACGTTTCTCCGCCAACTGACGAGCCGCCTCAATCAAGTCATCCCATGTCCAATAGCTATCTGGCTCCGGCAGATCTGCTTCCCGAAAATGAGCCTTATTGTAGCACAGCACCACAGGGGAGAAGGAAATTGGATAGGCATACAACTGATCTTCATGATAAAACGCTTCCGTCGCAATTGGATATAATTCAGGATCAGGGTCAAGCGATTCCAAGAGCTCAGCCGAGCCATTTTCGGCCAGTTCCTGAAATTGCGTGCTATTCAGCGATACGGCATCAAGCATCCCATTATTGATCATCTCTACGGCGGAATTCACATGGTCAAAATCATTCAGCGCCAGCGGAAGAATATGAATACCGGGATGCAGTCGATGAAATTCACCAATTAGATCATCCAACAGAAAGTCCTTGGACAGCGAGGCACTGCAGCCAAAATGAATACGGATTCTCTCCTGCACGGATTCCATAACCTTGCTTCCGACACGGTCGATTTTGACGATAAGACCTTCTTGGACTAACACATCCAGCCCTCTTCTGACCGATTTATTGCTTAACTCAAATTGCTTGGCTAGCATACTCTCTGCCGGCAGATAAGCACCTGGCTGTAGCACTCCACTTAGGATATCCGTACGAATCTTACCCACCATATGATCCAGTCGCTCTCGGAAGGAATGACGACCTGATTTATTATTCATGTACAATTCTCCCCGAAAAATCCAAATTTACATCATCTCCCTCTTATTTTGCGTCAACTCTGAATTGAAGTCAAATGAAAATTCCGAATTTTCCCAAAGTTAGCTTAAACAAAAAAAACAGCACCCAAACTCCGGATGCTGCTGTTTATTGTCTCTTATTATTTTTCGTCGAGAGGCTTACGAATCGCATTGCCCACCTTCACAAGAATATCAGTCATCGAAGTCTCATCATTTACATCATAATCATCAATGTTCAAACGAAGCACTGGGCAAGCTGTAAACTCGTTGATCCATTTCGAATATCTGCCATGCATATGCTCCCAGTAGGAAACATCCGTTTGAATTTCCATCTCACGGCCACGTTCATTAATTCGGGTCAGGATTGAAGGCAGGCTGCCTTCAATATAAATCAGCACATCAGGGTGCGGGAAGTATGGCGTCATAACCATAGCTTCATACAAGCTGGTGTAGGTTTCATAATCCGTTTTAGACATTGTACCTTGATCTGCATGCATTTTCGCAAAAATACCGGTATCTTCATAGATCGAACGGTCCTGAACAAAACCACCGCCGAGTTCGAACATCTTCTTCTGCTCTTTGAAACGTTCGGCAAGAAAATAGATTTGCAAGTGAAAGCTCCATCTCTCAAAATCATGATAGAACTTTTCGAGATAAGGATTATGATCGACCTGCTCTAGCGAGGTTTGAAAATTAAGTCTTTTGGCCAAGGCGCCTGTTAAAGTGGATTTCCCCACCCCGACAGTTCCAGCCACGGTAATAATGGCATTTTCCGGGATATGATATGAATTCATTTCATTAGCTCCTTTATATAAGAGACAATTTCAGTGAAGTGTTCTGGATTCTCCACGAAATCGACTGCATTTCCATCAATGGTAATAATTACGGTCGAAGGTTCCTGAATGGCAAGAGAGGCCATCGCGTCATCATAATCTTTAATTAATTGCTCCAAATACGCAGTATCCATCCCCTCTTCAAAGGGCCGCCCTCGTTTTTCAATTCTGGTTAATAACGTATCTAAATTGGCTTTAATATAGAGGATAATATTTGGCTTTGGCAGATCATCCGTAAGCACATGATAAATTTGCCGATACTTTTCACGTTTCGTTCCATTCAGCGTTCGTTCTCCAAAGATGAGATTCTTATAAATATGGTAATCCGAAATGACCGGGATCCCTTTATCTATGTATTGTGTAACGGTATCTTCAAGCTGTTTATAACGATTACAGAGAAAAAACATCTCCAGTTGAAAGCTCCAATCGTCCATGTTCTCATAAAATTTAGCTAGAAACGGATTCTCATCGACAATCTCTTTAATGATCGGTAAATTTAACTCCTCTGCTAGCATAGACGCTAATGTTGTTTTTCCAGCCCCGATTGGGCCTTCCACTGCAATAAACGGTGCATGTCTCATTGACGCTGACTTCCTCCTCAGATACGAACCTTTCAATAGCTATTCAAGCATAAATGCCTTCGGCGTCCTTATAAGAACGGTAAGTGTTTAAGCGAGAAATATAAGAATAAAGTATAGTGTGAAACTTATACTTTATTTTATTTTTAAAAAACAGACTAAATTATTGTATCACATGAGACCTTTCTTGTGAGTGGGTAAATATGAAGAAACTTTTCCAGTAGTTCTAGCGTCTAAATGTAAGATAATGGATTTTATCGTGAACATATCAAATTTATCTAATAAGAAAAAGAGAGGTATTCCTATGAAAAAAAAATGGATCAGCATGGTTAGTGCTCTTCTAGTATTAAGCCTCGCCTGTAACGTAAGCGCAGCTGCAGCTGCAGAGAACACAACTACGACTACCAACCTCACTTCGTATGGCGCGGATTATCTGACCAAAACAGATGGTTCCTTCTGGGTATGGGGCGGTAATCGCTCCGTCCCCACGCAAATCCATGACCTGAATGAGGTACAAGCATACTTTGGTTCCCAATATGTAATGAAGAAAGACCTTTCGGTCTGGCAATGGAGAACATCGGCATACTCTGAAGCTGTTAAAGTGACCCCCATTCAAGAGCTAGATAATCTGGTAGATATAATCATGACGGGAAATAGAACGATAGCGCTTAAAGGAGACGGGACGATTCTAAGCGCCCCCCTTTCATCCGATGGACTCACTACCTCCGCGTTCATTCCGGTTCCCGGGGTCGATAACGTGGCAGCTGTGGGCGGTTACTATGAGTCTGATCTTCATAAGAGCTGGACACGTTACGTGTTCTTAAAGAAAGATGGAACAGTTTCTACTACACGCGATGACTTCGAAAGCTTCGAAACCATCCAGAATTTAACGGATATTATTCAAGTCAAAAACAATCTTGCACTTAAGAAGGACGGCTCCATTTGGAGTTGGCCTGTCCAAGATTATTACAAGAACCAGGGAGCTCCAATAGATCTATCTGCGACCCCTCTCAAGGGAATCAGTAATATTATAAGTTTAAAAGGAAATCAGAACAGCCTATTAGCCATTGATGGGTCCTCTCAATTATGGTTCTGGGGTGCTACGATTACAGGTTCCTCAGACGGAACAACCTATCATGAACAACCACCGATTCTTCTAAAAGGGGTCAAGAATGTAGTTGATGCTTACATCGTTGAGCGCTCTATTGTTGCATTAACCAGGGAAGGAAACGTCTATCAAACTTCTATTGAAAACGAAATGATGCCCGTAGATTCAAAATTCACACTTCTCGAAAAAGAAGTTAGCAGCCTAAAGAAAGGTGGACGACATATCATCATGCAAAAGAAAGACGGCTCACTCTGGGGCTGGGGCGTCAATAAGGACGCACAGCTGGGCTATGGCGACTATGAATTCAGCCATGCCGGACCCGTTCCAGTGCAAAAGCCTATTTCGATCTCCTTAAACGGAGAATCTATCCCACTCTCAAATGGAGTTATTACTCGAAACGGACAAAATTTCGTCCCGCTTCGATCGCTGTTCGAGAAATTAGGAGCCACAATTACCTATAAAGAGAACATTACAGCAGCGAAAACAATAGATAAACAAATTATGATCACACGAACCGCTACAGATAAACCGGCTCTCGCCATTACTATTAACGGTGTAACTGGAGCGACAATGGTGAACAATAAAACCGTAAATCTTCCTACACTACCCTTCATCGTAAACGGTTCGATGTATCTGCCACTTCGCTTTATAAGTGAGCAACTCGGAGCAAATGTTGAGTGGCTCCCACAGGAGGAGCGCATCGCCATCACGATGCAATAAGGAGTAATCAAAAAAGGTGTCCCATCACGGGACACCTTTTCATTAATCTTAAGATAAACGTTCGCTGAAATCTTCGAAAGCGAACTGTTTGATTACTTTGATTCCCTCTTCTTCATTGTAACTAACAATGGAAGGCAGATTCACACCGTTAAACATATGATTCTTCACCATGGAATAATGGGCCATATCAAGGAATACGAGTCTATCGCCGTATTTCAAAGGCTCCTTAAAGGAATAATCTCCGATAACGTCTCCCGCTAGGCAAGTCATTCCACCTAATCTGTACGTATAAGGATATTCCCCAGGTTGTCCAGCATCGATAATGTTCGGACGGTACGGCATTGCCAGTACGTCCGGCATGTGGCACTCTGCTGAGGTATCGAGAATCGCAATGTCCATTCCGTTATGCATCACATCGAGAACGGTAGCTACCAGATATCCGGTATTGAGAGCTACTGCCTCTCCCGGCTCCAGATAGATTTCCACACCGTAAGTCTCTTTCATGTGTAGAATACTCTTCACCAGGGTCTCCAGATCATAATCAGGGCGTGTAATATGATGACCGCCACCGAAATTAAGCCATTTCATTCCTTTGAGATAAGGTCCGAACTTCTCTTCGACTACTTTGAGCGTACGCTCAAGTGTATCCGAATTCTGTTCGCACATGGTATGGAAGTGTAGTCCATCAATGCCCTCAAGCTCCTCTGGTCTGAAGTTAGGGAGGGTTACTCCCATTCTGGAATAATTGTAGCACGGATCATACAGCGGAACTTCAATCTCAGAATACTCTGGATTCACTCGAATACCGCAGCTGATCTGCTTCGGTGCATTCTTAACGCGATCCTTGAATCGATTCCACTGGTCAAAAGAATTGAACACAATGTGGTCGGAGTATCTAAGAAGCTCATCGAATTCACTATCTATATAAGCTGGTGCGTACACATGAACCTCTTTACCCATCTTTTCATAGCCAAGTCTGGCTTCGAACAAGGAGCTTGAGGTTACGCCATGCAAGTACTTGCCAACTAGCGGATACAAGGAATGCATGGAGAAGCCTTTTTGCGCGAGCAAAATCTTGGCTCCAGTGCGTTCTTGTACAGAATTCATAATCTCAAGATTGCGTGTAAGCAATCTTTCATCTACAAGGTAACATGGTGACGGGACTGCGCTGATATCTATATCCATTATCGCGCCTTAGTCTAACAGCGTTGGCGAGAAATCTTCTTGCCAAGGCAGACCATGTTTATTTAAAGCTTCCATGAATGGATCTGGATCGAACTCTTCGACGTTGAATACGCCCGGCTTCTTCCAGATACCTTTTATAATTAACATCGCTCCGATCATTGCAGGAACGCCTGTAGTGTAGGAAATGGCTTGGGAGCCAACCTCTGCATAGCACTCTTCATGATCACAAACATTGTATACATAATAAGTTTTTGGCTTTCCGTCTTTAGTTCCTTGGATGATACATCCAATGTTCGTTTTGCCTTTTGTTCTTGGTCCCAAGGAAGCTGGGTCCGGTAAAATCGCCTTCAAGAATTGCAGAGGAACGATCTCTTTACCTTCATACATGATAGGCTCGATAGAAGTCATGCCAACATTCTCAAGCACTTTCAAGTGAGTCAGGTAGTTCTGCGAGAAGGTCATCCAGAAGCGGATCTTCTTCACGCCCTTGATGTTAACTGCCAAGGATTCCAATTCTTCATGATACAAGAGATAAATATCCTTTGGTCCAATTTCCGGAAGATCGTATACTTTTTTCTCGGAAAGTGGTGCAGTTTCAATCCACTCGCCATTCTCGAAATAGCGGCCATTGGCTGTAATTTCACGAATATTGATTTCAGGATTAAAGTTTGTTGCAAATGGATATCCGTGATCACCAGCATTGGCGTCTACAATATCAATGGTATGAATCTCATCAAAATAGTGCTTTTGAGCGTAAGCTGTGAACACGCCTGTTACACCTGGATCAAATCCACTACCAAGCAACGCGGTAAGGCCTGCTTTTTCGAATCTTTCTTTGTAAGCCCACTGCCAAGAGTATTCAAATTTCGCTGTATCTTGTGGTTCATAGTTGGCAGTATCCACATAGTGCACTCCTGTTGCCAGGCACGCATCCATGATTGTCAGGTCCTGATATGGGAGAGCGACATTAATAACGACATCCGGCTCAAAGCTCTTGATCAGTTCAATGACTTCGTCCGTATTATCTGCATCGACCTGAGCAGTAGAAATCTTCGTGCGGCCTCCGGCTAATTTATCTTTCAGAGCGTCACATTTCGCGACAGTTCTGCTAGCTATGCAGATCTCTTCAAATACATCCGGGTTCTGGCAGCATTTGTGAACAACAACACTGGAAACACCGCCAGCGCCAATAATTAACGCTTTT